>JAEZXP010000242.1 GCA_023419655.1 Bacillota bacterium
CCTTATCCAGATGCATTCTGGTATGACCGCAGTGAATATAATTTTCCTCTCCTTTAGAAGAATACAAGACAATAACGGTCGCTTTGCTGTCCTCTCCCGCATGGATTACAATATCCTCAATCAAAAGTGAATTATCCCTGTCCAGTGTAAAATCAAGTATTATCGGTTCAGCGAGAACCTCTTTATCCTTTATGTGAATATAATAGCTTTGATTCTTATGGTCTTTAACAAATTCACGGATGCCCGATATCGCTTCCAGATTCCCCGGCACGGCTAAAGCAGCTGTATCATGGGTACGGATATTCCTTTTATTGTTCTTCAAAGCATCTTGTCTATAGGGTTTTAGGCCGGTAAAATCCAGCCCGGTATTCGTTTCATTAATCGCAGGGCGGCTCCATGTAGGCACCTGTATTCTGCTTATGTGTTCAAGCCTGTGTTTCAATTTACTACCTCCTTAACCGATGCTTCCTTCCAATTCAAGGTCTATCAGCCTGTTCATCTCTACCGCATATTCCAGTGGAAGCTCTTTTGCAATCGGCTCTGCAAATCCTCTTACAATCATTGCCTTTGCCTCTGCCTCACTAATCCCCCTTGACATGATATAATAAATAGCTTCTTCACTGATACGGCCGATTTTGGCCTCATGTCCGATATCTACTTCATCATTTCTTATGTCCATCACCGGTATTGTATCGGAACGGCATGAGCTGTCCAGCATCAGGGATTCACAGATTACACTTGACTTGCTGTCCTTTGCCTCGGGTGTTACCACCACACTGCTTCTGTAGGTTGCCTTGCCGCCCTTCTTTGATATGGACCTTGAGTTTACCGTGGAATAAGTCTTAGGCGCAAGATGAACCACCTTTGTTCCGGTATCCAGTGTCTGCCCTTCGCTGGCAAAGGTTATCCCTGTAAATTCTGATTTTGCTCCCTCTCCCTTTAGTATGCTCATCGGATACAGCATCGTAATCCTGGAGCCAAAAGTTCCCGAAACCCATTCAATGGTACCGTTCTTTTCAACAATTGCCCGTTTTGTATTAAGATTTAGCATGTTACGGGACCAGTTCTCTATCGTGGAATATCGAAGGGTAGCACCCTCTCCCACGAACAGCTCCACACATCCGGCATGGAGATTCAAGACATTGTACTTGGGGGCGGCGCAGCCTTCGATAAAGTGCACCTTTGAGCCCTTATCCACAATAATCAGCGTATGCTCAAACTGTCCGGCTCCCGGTGCATTTACGCGAAAATATGATTGCAGCGGCAAACGAACCTCTGTATTCGGCGGAACATACACAAAGGAGCCGCCTGACCATACCGCTCCGTGCAGTGCCACAAATTTGTGGTCACTTGGCGGTATCAGCTTCATGAAATGAGCTTTTATGATGTCCTCATACTCTATAAGTGCCGTTCCCATGTCCGTATAGATTACTCCCTGATTCAGCAGCTCTTCCTTGATGCTGTGGTATACCACCTCGGAATCATACTGTGCACCTACTCCTGATAATGCCTTCTTTTCCGCCTCCGGTATCCCCAGACGGTCAAAGGTGTTTTTAATTGATTCCGGGATATCCTCCCAATCTGTTTTCATCTCCGTATTCGGCTTAACATAGGTTACGATATCTTCCATGTTCAGCTCATCCAGACTGGGACCCCATTTTGGAAGGTCAAGCTTGTGGTAAGTTTCCAGCGATGCCAGTCTTGCCTCAAGCATCCAGTCCGGTTCATTCTTGTAACGGGATATCTCCGTCACAATTTCTTTGGAAAGTCCTCTTTCAACCTGATGGGCCGCACCATCTTTGTCGTATATGTCATATATATTTCTATTAATATCCTCAATCTGCGTTTTCTTTCTGTCCAAGCTCCGATACCTCCTTATCTGCTCTCTGAAAGAGGGAGAGCGGTAAATCCATGCTCATTGATTTCATCGGCCAAATCCTTATCTCCGGTTCTTATAATCTTCCCGTCAGCCAGAATGTGAACATAATCGGGTTTTATACTCTTAAGAAGCCTGGTACTGTGGGTAATGATAATGATTGCGTTCTCTTCACTCCTAAAACGGTTAATCCCCTCCGATACCGTCCTTACGGCATCCACATCCAATCCGGAATCGGTCTCGTCAAGAATTGCCAGCTTCGGATTAAGCACCAGCATCTGAATAATCTCATTCTTCTTTTTTTCACCGCCGGAAAAGCCCACATTCAGATACCGGTAAGCATATTCCGGATCAAAATCCAGCTCCTTCATAATAGACAGAAGCTCCTTACGAAAGCTTACAAAGCTGATATTCTGTCCGGTTATGGCACTTTTGGATACTCTTAGAAAGTTCTCTACCGTAATTCCTTCAATCTCCTCGGAATTCTGGAAGGAGAGAAAAATACCTTTTTTAGCCCTTTCATCCGTCCTGTCCCCGGTAATGTCCTCCTCTTCAAAAAGGATATTTCCCTCTGTGACTTCATAAAGAGGATGTCCCATAATAATATTCGCAAGGGTGGATTTCCCTGCTCCGTTAGGGCCCATAATAACATGGACCTCTCCTTTATTAACTGTAAGATTTAATTCTCTGATAATCTCCTTGCCATCAATTGCAGCATGAAGATGATTGATTTGTAAAAGTTTTTCCATCATTAAGTCCTTTCCTGTAGAATGGTAAACGTGCTTGTTCTTATATGTTATCATCCGCCACTTCACATACATGGCCTTCCTCACAGCAGTCGCAGGCATATTCACAAATCGGCAGCAGCTCCATGAGCTTATCCAAAAACCCGTATACGGCACCGGATTCCACTGCATTCAGTGAGCAGAAATATTCACAGAGGGCTTTGTTCGCCTGTGCATGGTGTTCCTGATGCACCTCTCTCGCTTTTTCACCTAGGACAGTAAGCCGGTAATACTTCTCCTTCTTGTTCCCCGGTTTTGTATAGCTTTCTGCAAGGCCTTTCGAGAACAGCTTCTCACTTAATTGCGTTAATGCCCCTTTCGTGATGCCAAGCTTTGCCGACAACTCACCTGCATTCGCCTGAGGGTGCTGGTATATCGTCTCTATCAGCTTTATCTCGGTATTAAAAAGCATATGACCCACACCATAATCTCTGGCTGTTTTATGGTCATCATTAATCAATGAAACAATCTGAAAAAATTTGCCAGTCAACCGACAATTCATACGATTTCCTCCTGTCCGTTTATTACTGTCTTAATGATATTATAAACCTCTGTAATCAAATGTCAAGGATTGTTTAGTAGCTAAACATAGCTATGGCAATCAAAAAAGAGGCCTTGCAAAAACGGTATCTGCCGTTATGCAATGCCTCCTTTTCGATATCCGGAATCAATTATTCATACATTGCCTATTCATCAAGCGTGAGCGCAGCCTCCCATTCCTCTTCCCTGAACCCGAACAATGCAAAGCTTTTGCCGATAAGAACCGGACGTTTAACAAGCATACCATCCGCAGCCATAAGACGCAGACACTCCTCTTCGCTCATGGCAGGCAATTTGTCCTTAAGTCCTAATTCCTTATACACCAGTCCACTGGTATTGAACAGCTTTTTAATGGCTAATCCTGAGGCGGCAAACCAGGTCTTCAACTCATCAAAAGTTGGGTTGTCTTCTTTGATGTTACGGATTTCATAATCAACACCTTTACCATCAAGAAAGGCCTGTGCCCTTTTACAGGTTGTACATTTGGGATAGCAAACAAAAATCATGATTTATCCTCCTCGCAACGAAGTCTTGTCTATTATTTGTAAGTTTAGCAAATTTTATCTGTATATTCAATGATAAGTGCTTTCTGTTACTTTGTACCTATCTACTCTGCCAAATAGATATATGCCCTTTCCATAACGGCGTTTGCCGCTTCCTCCGCTGATTGACTGCCCTCAATAAATTCTTTTATTTCTTCTTTCAGAAATGTTATCATTGCTCCGCTATTGGTGATTCTATTGGATATCCTGGCGTACCTTCCGGCCAATTCTTTTTTCTGTTCACTATTAAGGGACTCAAAAAAGGTTGTTTCCATTTCTCCATTTTCGCCTTCAATTCCAATGGCAAAGCCATAATCACCCTGTTCTTTCTGAACGCTTAAATCCATTGCCTTTTTATTTACCGCAAAACCTTCAAAAAAATCTTCCTTTTGTACCTCTTCTGACAGGAGCAAGGATATAAACTCTTTCGAAAGCTCTTTGCTCTTACTGGCTTGATTAATGCCCACTTCACAGGCCGGAATAAATGAATTTTCGAATACAGTATAGCTTCCGTCAACTAATTTAACCATACCTAAAGGTACCACGGCATCATTGAAATCTCTGGGTTTTGAAAAGACAAGGCCAATCTTACCGGCAAGATTCATATCATTGTTTATATACTTTTCTTCCCCTATATATTCATCAATAATTCCGATATTGTCTCCGATGGATTTTAATACCTCAAGCTGGACAACCAGCTCATCCTTATTGATTCCTCCGTCAGCATTTGTTATCTTCCCTGCTAGATAGGGTGCAAATATATTAATAAAATCCTCATATGTCATTTTTCCGAATAACGTCTGCTCCTTATTCTTTGCCATATATTCTGCTAAGGACTCCATGGTAGACAGCTGCTCTGCATTGGAAGCTCTGGCGCATAAAAGCTGCGGGACAAAACGTGCCGGTACATAGTAGATTTTATCATCCTGCTGATAGTTCTTCATAATATCAGGATATAGCTCTCCCTTATCAAGCATCGGCTGGATGATGTCGCTTATATCCGCCAGCGCTCCCTTTTCTATCAAAGACGCTGCGGGAAGGTCATCCAATACCAGAATATCAGGACCACCGCCCGCCAGAAGCTCTGTATTAAGCGAACGGATATAATCATCCTTAACGGCCTGGTCAGCCATCCGATATTCTTCGTCCGTCATGATGATGTTAAAGCTGACCTTTATATCCGGATGGGACAGACGAAATAACGCCGCGGCATGCCGCAGGGTAGGACTATCCTTTAATGAATATACATTCAGTTCACTTGAAGGCACCGCAAAGACGGTTTCATCATAGGAATATTTCATCAGGAAGTATCCGTTTTGAGAGCTGTACAGGATATAATAATTTGAATCGGATGCCGCTGCAAAGCCACTGGCATACATCGTCCTCATCGCCAAAGATGTCATATCTCCGTCCACAACGGTCTGCCATACAGAAGTACCTTCCTCTAAAATGTGGATACCTCCTCCGTCACACAGAGTCATCTCTTTCTTATCATTCCTGTCAAAATAAGTATCCGAATATCCGCTAAAATCAGATTGGTATGGATATGTAACTTTCCTATAATCGTCTGTATCATAGATATCAATTCCCACCAGCTTCTCACGATGGTCCATCATTCCGAGAACAATCGACTTATCCATAACGCTTAGTATGGTTTGTGAATAGTTTTCACCGATAATACTTTCCTTTATTGTATAATCATCTTTATCATAAAAGATTACATCTCCTGAAAGTAAAAGTGCTACTAAAGTTCCGTCCGGCAATGCCGTCATCTTTTTGGGGGCGTCCCTGAACATCCCTTCCCGTCCGTCATCCCGGCTTTCCAGAACAATAACCTCGTATGTAGTGCCGTCTCTGCTGCAAAGAAGCTTACCATTGTAGACGCCTTCCTTTATAATCAGATAGTACAGATATTGATTTCCCTGTCCATCCTCAAAAACCTCCGGTTCATAGATTTCTTCTTTCGGAAGAGAATCCGGTTTTAACCATCCCGGTGTATTCTCCGTCCAGCTTCCGTCCGTATTCATCTGATATCCGGTAATCTTAACAGAGCCATCGAAAGAAAATGCATACAAAAATGGCATCCCGTCTTTTTTGGTCAACTGCAACGCTGTACTTTTATCAAATTCCTCCGGCAGCGCCGAATCTTTCTCAACATAGCGTCCCTTAATACTTGACTCAGGACGTCCTCTACCATCTGATTCCAAAAACTCTTTGCCATCTGGTTCGAGCGTATTTTTTCCCTTTGTGTTGCAGCCGGTAAGCAGTAGTACGAATACAAGTAAAAGCACAAATATTTTTTTCATCGTAACCTCCTCTTTACTTCCTAGTAATGATAACACCCTTTATGCCTGAGTACAAATTATAAACACAATCACTTTAGAGGGTGTTGTAATTCGCTTATGAATATGTTATAACGTCCTTATCTCTAACCAACCTTAAATATAAGTCTATCTATAAAAAAAGAGGTGATGCAGTGCGTATTTTAGTTGTTGAAGATGACAGGAAATTATGCTCTATCCTGGAATATCAATTAAAGAAATCCGGTATCGATGCGGATTTTTGCCATGATGGCGAGGAAGCGGTGCTATATGGTATAAAACAGACCTATGATGTGATTATGCTTGATAGAATGCTTCCCGGGATGGAGGGTATTGCTGTTTTAGAACAGCTTCGCAAAAAGAAGGTTACCACGCCGGTCATTATGGTAACTGCCATGGACCAGCTAAAAAACCGCATTGAAGGCTTGGATTCAGGGGCCGATGATTATCTGACAAAGCCGTTTGAAATCGAAGAATTACTGGCCAGAATACGGGCGTTAGCCAGAAGGCCTGCAAGAATTGAGAATATAGAAGAATTATATTTCTCTGACTTTTATCTGGATTTAGGGAAAATGCTGTTAATCAGGGGAGACGAAAGCTGCAGTTTATCCAAAAGAGAAGGCGATTTACTGGCTTTCTTTATCAAGAATAAAGGTCAGATTCTGACAAGAGAACTTATTTTAACAAGGGTATGGGGAGCAGACAGCTTTGTAACCGACGGAAACCTGGATAATTTCATCTATTTTCTACGCAAAAGGCTAAAATCAGTACATAGCCATGCAAC
>JAEZXP010000023.1 GCA_023419655.1 Bacillota bacterium
TTACCGAAGGCGACAAGGTGGAAGCCCAGATAAAATTCGGATGGGAGATTGACGCCTATCCGGTGAATTCGATTTATGAGTATGTTCAGGCTGTTCCGACAGGGGATATTGATATACTGGTAGAAGAGTATTACAATAAATATGATATTCTGCTTGACGGACGGGATGAGAAGGAATTTCGCAGGCATGTGGCTGTTCAGGCAGGTATTGAATTAGGATTTGAGAGATTTTTAAAGGAAAAGAACTATCATGCGATTGTTACGCATTTTGGAGACCTGGGAGGCTTGCAGCAGCTTCCGGGACTGGCGATACAGCGTCTGATGGAAAAGGGTTACGGCTTTGGCGGCGAAGGAGACTGGAAGACGGCAGCTATGGTCAGGCTGATGAAGGTTATGACTGCGGATATAAAGGATGCTAAAGGTACCTCCTTTATGGAGGACTATACCTATAATCTGGTGCCCGGAAAAGAAGGGATTCTCCAGGCTCATATGCTGGAGGTATGCCCTACTGTATCGGATGGTCCGATAGGAATTAAAGTTAATCCGCTGTCGATGGGTGAAAGAGAAGACCCGGCAAGACTGGTATTTACCTCTAAGACCGGGCCTGCAATTGCAACCTCATTAATTGATTTGGGGAATCGCTTCCGGTTAATTATCAATGATGTGGAATGCAAGGAGATAGAAAAGCCGATGCCGAAGCTTCCGGTGGCAGCAGCCTTCTGGACACCGATGCCGAATCTTGAGGTTGGAGCAGAAGCATGGATACTTGCAGGCGGTGCCCACCATACGGCATTTTCATATGACCTGACTTCCGAGCAGATGGGAGACTGGGCGGCAGCCATGGGTATTGAGGCGGTTTATATTGACAAGGATACCAGCATAAGAAGCCTTAAGAATGAGCTGCGCTGGAATTCTGTTACATATAGATAAAGAGTGCACTGTTTAGCTAAAGATGAACGAGGCAGTACACCAGGTGATTTAGATTGATGGAATTGACAATAAGCAATAATACCGTTTCGATTGTATGAATTGCGAAGGACAGGAGGGGTTTTCATGGAAAGGAATACGAATAAAAGAAAAGAAGCGATTACAGAAGGAAGGACAACGCTGGGGATTGAGCTTGGCTCCACAAGAATTAAAGCGGTGTTAATGGATGAGGAATATACGGCAATTGCCACCGGTAAGCATGACTGGGAAAACCGCTATATCGATAACGTATGGACCTATACCCTTGAAGATATTTGGAATGGAATTCAGGAGAGCTACCGTGACCTGGCCGGGGAGGTAAAGAGGCAGTACGGCGTAACGATTACGACGGTTGGTGCCATCGGCTTTAGTGCCATGATGCACGGATACATGGCTTTTAATAAGGCGGGTGATATCCTGGTTCCGTTCCGGACATGGCGAAACACCATAACAGGGCCGGCATCCGACAAGCTGACCGAATTATTCAACTATAATATTCCGCAAAGATGGAGCATTGCTCATCTGTACCAGGCTATTCTAAATAACGAAGAGCATGTATCCGAGATAGATTATCTGATTACGCTGGAAGGATATGTCCATTGGAAGCTTACAGGCGAGAAGGTTCTGGGAATCGGAGATGCCTCCGGAATGTTCCCTGTGGATACACAGACCAGGGACTTTAACGAGCGTATGATTTTACAGTTTGATGAATTGGTGGAGCCGGTGAGACTGCCCTGGAAGCTTAAAGGTATCCTGCCCAGGGTTCTGGTTGCAGGAGAATATGCCGGAAAGCTTACGAAAGAAGGAGCAAGGCTTCTTGACCCCAGCGGCAGCTTGCAGCCCGGAATCTTATTGTGTCCCCCAGAGGGTGATGCCGGAACCGGTATGGTTGCCACGAACAGCGTGGCTGTAAGAACAGGAAATGTATCTGCCGGAACCAGCGTGTTTGCCATGGTTGTACTGGAGCATGAGCTAAGTAAGGTTCATAAGGAGATAGACCTTGTGGTGACACCTGCGGGAGACTTGGTTGCCATGGCCCATAGCAACAACTGTACAACGGATTTGGATGCCTGGGTATCACTATTCGGAGAGTTTGCGAAGAGTATGGGTATGGAGGCAAATGTACCGAAGCTTTACGATGTCCTCTACCATAAAGCGCTGGAAGGAGACGCAGATTGCGGCGGACTGCTTTCTTACGGATATTATTCCGGAGAGCATATCACGCATTTTGAGGAAGGAAGACCTTTATTTGTGAGAAAGCCTGATGCGAAATTCAACTTAGGGAATTTTATGAGAGTAATACTCTATACGGCGCTGGGTGCAATGAAGACTGGTCTGGATATATTATTTAAGGAAGAGAATGTACAGGTAGATAAGGTTTTGGGACACGGCGGATTGTTTAAGACAGAGGGAGTGGGCCAGAGAATCCTTGCAGCAGCCATGAATACGCCGGTTTCTGTTATGGAGACAGCCGGAGAAGGCGGAGCATGGGGCATTGCGCTTTTGGCAAATTATATGCTTCACAAGGAAGAGGAAGAGACCCTGGACAGTTATCTTTCGAAAGTATTTGCAGGCCGTGAGGGCAGATGTGTTGAGCCGGACAAAGAAGATGCAGAGGGATTTGAACGGTTCATGAAGCTTTATACGGCAGGACTTGCAATTGAAAGAGCCGCAGTTGATGTATTGAAATGAGGTATGAGATGTTAGAAAAACTAAAAAAAGAAGTATATGAAGCCAATATGGAGCTTCCCAGGCGGGGCCTGGTAACGTATACCTGGGGAAATGTCAGCGGAATTGACAGAGAGCAGGGATTATTTGTTATAAAGCCCAGTGGGGTGGCTTATGAGGTGCTTCAACCGGAAGATATGGTAGTGATAGACTTGGAAGGGAACAAGGTAGAGGGAAGGTATAACCCTTCCTCGGATACCGCAACCCATCTTGTGCTATACCTTGCCTTTCCTGAGATTGGCGGTGTGGTTCATACCCATTCCCCCGCAGCTACAGCCTGGGCACAGGCGGGACGCTCCATACCCTGCTATGGGACAACCCATGCGGATTATTTTTATGGAGAGATTCCCTGTGCCAGAAGTCTGACCGCTGATGAAGTGGAGACAGCATATGAGAAGAATACCGGTCTTGTCATTACCGAAACCTTTCAGGGGAAGAATCCGCTTCATGTACCCGGGGTACTGTGTAAAAATCACGGTCCCTTTACCTGGGGCAGGGATGCGGCAGAAGCAGTCCACAACAGTGTTGTATTAGAAGAGATTGCCAAGATGAATCTTATGACAGAGCAGTTAAATAAGAATATGGTTCCGGCACCGGATTATCTGCAGGACAAGCACTTTCTCAGAAAACACGGACCCAATGCTTATTATGGTCAGAAGTAAGATAGAGATAGGAATAAGGAGACCCATGATGCCTGTGAATTTATTCAAAAGCATGTATTGGGTCTCTTTATTTGTGGTCTGTTATAAGGATTGATTAAAGAATACAGAATATGATATTATAACGATGAATGATTAGAGGCTTAAAACATTTGATAGAAAGAAGAATGACTTATGAAAAAAAAGAGATTTATAATAATTGCCTCCATATTATGCATTGGTTCGATATTAATTTTCGGAAATAAAGGAGCACATAAAGATGTTGTTCTGCTGGATGCAAAAACAGACGGCTTTCATTCTTTTGAAGAATTAGATGACAGCTCTCCAATTATTATAAAGGGAAAAAAGGTTGATGTGGCAGGGACCAATATCTTCAGGTCTAAAATTAATAATATCGTAGCAGGGGGCTATACAAAATCTGAGTTTGAGATAGCAGAAGTATTTAAAAACAGCGATAATAACCCAAAGATACAGCCAAACCAAAGGATTGTTATTATGGAGCATTCTTTTAAGGACGCGGTATCAAACAAGACGTATACGGTAAATGGCTATATGAATATGGCAAATGGAGAG
>JAEZXP010000139.1 GCA_023419655.1 Bacillota bacterium
CTCTACTGCTGTCTATTGTATAGACCATTACACCACCGCCGGAATTGATGGCAGTGCTTTCATTGCTGGTAATTTTGCCTTCATTCATTTCAAAAGAGGCACCTTCTAAAACCAGAACGGCACCACAATATTGGTTGGTAAAGGTATTGTTTTTGATAATACCGCCATTCAATTCGAAATGACCGTTTTCAAATCTTACGTTTATTGCACCGGAAAAGGCTTCCTCCGAATGATAGTTCTCAACAACACCGGAATTAAATATGAGTGTGCTATTATTGACATAAATTGCTCCCGCATTCCTTTCCCCTTTATTTAAGCTCGTACAATCATAGGTAATATTTCCGTCCAGTGTTAGTTTGCTGCCGCCTTGAATCTCTATCAATATTTGCCCTCCCTTAAAGGCATCACTTATAGACAGGGTAATATTGTCCCCGGTATCTGCGCTGAAAGTGATTTCTTTTCCGGAGGGTACAATAAGGGTTTTGTCTAAGGCAATATTATTGGCTAACTGAATGGTTACCGGTTCAGTGGCATTTTGCACAGCGTTTTCTAATTCGTCAGCATTCGTAACAAGTATTGGTAATACTTCATCCATGCGGATACGTTCATCGGAATGGATTTGCCCCTCGTTTTCGGGGCCTTCTGTATACATGTGATTTTCTGCACTCGCTGCATATGCAACGAAATCATTTGCCAGTATACTAAAAATCATTAGCATCATAAGGCATAAGGATATAAATTTCCTCTTTGTTTTTTTAAATTTCATTTTAATTTACCTCTTTCCGTATATTTTTGCTTATACAATTACGCCTGAATATTGCAGGCGTCGATGTAATAACCGTATTCGATATTACCATGTAAATTATAGGATATAAGGCAAATGTACCCAAAAACATTTTAAATGTACCAAAATTCACAGTCGCTCTGCCCCCGGAATAGTCGGCATAAAAGATTACGATAAAAGAGGACAGGGAATTTTTGATATTCCCTGTCCTCTTTGTATATAAAATAATATATCTTACTTTGTCATGTCTTAAAGCTTTAACCCTGTAACGATTGATAAATTGCATCAGCCAAATCGTCCAGCTCCTGCTCACGGTCTTCACGCAGGGAAGATTTGATATCAATCGGTGTGCCTACAATCTCCATGTTCTTCATGGAGTTTACCATTTGGGTCATTTGTTTCAGTGCTGCGGATGCCCAGGTGTGGTTTCCGATTAAGGATACCTTGCGGTTGCAGATATTAAGGACCGACAGCTCTTTTATTAGGGCCTCCATCGGAAAATACAACTGCAGGTTATAGGTCGGGGATGCAAATACCACATGACTGTACTTGAATATATCGGATATGATATAGGAGGGATGGGTCTTAGACACATCATACACCCTCATATCTTCAATACCGCTTTTGGCTAATTTTGATGCCAGAGCATTAACAGCATTCTCTGTATTGCCATACATTGAAGCATAAGCCAGGACAACGCCCTTCTTTTCCGGAATGTACCGGCTCCATTTGTCGTATTTATCAAGGATATAAGGAATCATATCCTTGCGCCAGATATGCCCGTGCAGTGCGCAAATCATATTAATCTCCAGACCCTCCAGCTTCTTAAACAGGGCCTGCACCTGATTGCCGAAACGTCCTACGATATTGGTATAATAGCGCCTGGCTTCGTCAAGGTAATAGCTGTCGTATTCAAGTTCATCGGCAAATATATTGCCGGACATGGCTCCGAATGCTCCGAAGGCATCCGCAGAAAAAAGGATACCCTGCGATATCTCATAGGTAACCATAACCTCCGGCCAGTGAACCATCGGTGCCATATAGAAGCGCAGTGTATGCCTGCCCAGAGAAATTTCATGGCCTTCCTTCACTTCCAAGCAGTTCGGGGATATGTCCATGCTGTAATATTGTCTGAAAAACTGAAAGGTCTTTGAATTTCCAATAACTTTTACAGCCGGATAACGGCGAAGTATCTCCTCGATATTCGCACAGTGGTCCGGCTCCATATGGTTGACGACCAGATAATCCAGCTGCCTGCCGTTAAGAACATGGGTTATGTTCTCCATGTATTCTGCGCTTATAGCCGAATCAACCGTATCAAGCAGCGCGGTTTTTTCGTCCGTTATCAGATACGAGTTATATGCAACTCCATTTGTCAGAGGAAACATATTCTCAAAGCGTTCTATCCGCCTGTCATTTCCGCCGACCCAGTAAATATCAGGTAAAATTTCGTATGTGTTATTTATAATAAAAACCTCCTATCCTTGTTAAATATCCCTATTAGAGCAATCTTGGCAATAAGTGTCTTTATAGACATAATACTATCCATAATGAATGATTACTGTTATCAATATACAATATTTTATTCGATTAATCAAGCATATCCTGCGATTGCGTCTTTATCATATACGCCATTTTAGTGTACCATTCATAACACGATTTATAATCCAGATTAGCAAAATATATTATAGATTATCGTTACGCTTCAGATTATATTAATATTATAACAGATAAAATAAAAAAAGGAGGCTAAAAATGAAAGCAGGATTTTCGAAGAAGATAATAACGCCACAACTGGGAACAATGATGGCCGGACATCCCGGGACAAAATATGCAAAACGGATACGGGATGACCTTTTTGTCAGGGCAGCTGCTATAAATGATAACATAAAAACAGTCGTTTTTGCGAGCCTGGATGTATTATTTGTTGAGATAGAGAGTGTAAATCATATCAGGGAAGTTGTCAGCAGTAAAACGGATATAAAATATGAAGATATATTTATATCGGCAACCCATACCCATTCAGGGCCGATGACAACGGGTTTGTTTGGCAAGGAACAGGAGTCGGAGTATATACGGTATCTGCATTCCCAGACAATTGATTCTGTAATCGAAGCGGTAAACAATTTATCGCCGGTTAAAATGGGCTTTGGAAAAACAGAGGTTAACGATTTTGCATTTAATGCAAGATTTCTTATGGCGAACGGGCGGGTGGAAACACATCCTTTCAAGTATGACAAGACGATTGTCGGGCCGGAAGGACCGGTTGATGATGAGCTGTCATTTATTTATTTTTATGACGAAGCAGATAATTTGAAGGGCGGGATAATAAATTATGCGAATCATCCGCAGATACTGGAACGACAGAACTCTTCCATTTCGGCTGATTTTCCCGGTGAAATAGAAAAGAACATTCTAAAAGAGCAAAACAAAGAGGCGGTTATATTGTTTGTCAATGGCACCTGCGGGGATATTTGCCCGGTTAATGCCTTAGACAGCTCAAGACAGGAAATCGGGGAAACGTGGCTTACTTACATGGGAGCGGAGCTTGCCAAAAAGGCCCTTGAAATAGCAGAGAAGAAATCAGAAGTGTCCGGCCGGCATATAAGCCGCATAAATGGTGATGTGGAGCTTTCAATAAGGGATATTTCGGATGAGATGGTTTCCCGGGCATCTGAATTCTTGAAGCTTCATGATGAAGAGGACAGGCTATTGGTCTCCAACTATGGTGTAGAAGCAGAAGGGACGCAGTATCTGTCTTTGGAAGAGTACCTTCATACGAATGAATGGCTTGTCCAGCAGTATACGGACCTTTTAACGCTCGATAAGATGAGAACGAAAAATAGCACGGAAAAAATTTCAATCACAGCACTGGAGCTGTGCGGGATAGGAATTGTTATGCTGCCGTTTGAAGTATTTGCTGAATTAGGCTTGGCAATCAAAGAGAAATCACCTTATAACAGCACGATTATAGCGGAGCTTACCAATGGCTCTTACGGATACATTCCCACAGAAAAGGCATTTCGGCGTGAGGGCGGCTATGAGACGATAACATTATGCTCCAGCAGGTTCAAAGAAGAAAGCGGAGAGATAATTGTAGAAAAAGCGGTCGAATTATTAAGCGAGCTTTATCGTCGCAAAATTAATAATGTAAACCCGCAAAATAAAATATAGCCACTTAGGGTTGATTGTTATATACTATGTACAATAAAACATATATATGCAATCATTGTTTATTGAAAATAACTACAATACGAAAGATGGGCGGGCCTGCCAAGAAATGTAACTTGTATATTTTGCCAAAACAAGCTTTATAAAATGCGCATTAAAGCAACAAATTGAACAAATGGACATCGGGGTTTACACATTGGACGAATTATTAAAAAAAAGAAGGAGGTATTTATGAAAATGTTCAAAAGAATTGCAGCATGTATCTTGGTGTTGTGTATGACGGTTTCAGTATTAACCGCATGTAAGGGGGAAACAAAAGACGCTGAATCAGATAATGATTCGTCGAAGAAGCCAGGCGTCGTTGAGAATGCTGACCCTTTCGGAAAGTATGACCCGCCGATTACAATTACTTCGGTCAGAGATTTGCCGAATCCATCCATTGTCAAGTATCCGGATGGAGATGATGTTGAAAACAATGTATGGATACGTACCATTTCGGAGGAGCTTGGAATTGATGTTGACTATCTGTGGACCGTTGATTCAAGCCAGTTAAGCACAAGATTAAATGCGATGATAGTGGGAGGCAAGCTGCCGGATTTCTTTTTGGCGACAGCCGCACAGTATCAGGAATTAAGAGAAGCAGATTTATTGGCTGACATTAGTGAAGTGTATGAAGCCTATGCATCTGACTTGGTAAAGGAAACCATAAACTATGGAGGAAAAGACATACTGGATGCGGTCACACAGGATGGCAAGATGACTGCCCTTCCTACCATCGCATCTCAGGAATTTGGCCCCATGCTTTGGATACGGACAGACTGGCTTGAGAATCTGAATCTGGAAGAGCCGAAAAACATGGAGGATGTATTAAAGATTGCTGAAGCCTTTGCACTGAATGACCCTGACGGGAATGGAGAAAAGGATACCTGGGGTATTCCGATTAACGGAGATACAAGCGGAGGACTTGCGTGGCAGCTTGGATTTATGAATAGCATGGATTCTTATCCGGGTATCTGGATAGATGACGGAAACGGCGGCTTACAATATGGCTCGGTTACAGCCGAGACAAAGAATGCATTAGCAAAGCTGAGAGAATTATGTGAAAAGAAAGTAATCGACCCGGAATTTGTCACCAGAGATTATTGGGCAAATTACGACCAGATTACAAGCGGCAAGTACGGAATTGTCTATGGTGCATATTATGTTTCCATTTCCCCGTTACAGCCCGTCGTTGATGCGGACCCGAATGCTGAGTGGAAAGCGTTTCCGCTTCTTGGCAAGGATGGAATGGCGAAGATGCAGCAGTCCGTTCCTCTGTCAGGATATTGGGTAATTAACAAGGATTGCAAGAATCCCGAAGCGGTAATTAAATTGCTGAATTTCTGGTACAGGGAATTTTATGAATCACCGGATATTGACAGATACACAAAGATGGTGAATGACGGTGCAGAATATACTTCCATCTACTCCTCGACTCCGATTCAATCCTTCCTGCAATTTGCAAATCTGGATGCCGCATTAATCGCCAAGGATGTATTTGACGGAAAGATATCAGAAGCAGAGATGCCTCCGATTGCCATACAGATGTATCAAGATGCTAAAAAGTACTATGACGGCGACCGCAGCATGTGGATGTGGGGGAAGGTATATGAGGGTCTGATAAATGTAATGAGCCAGTACAAGGACAAGAACTATATCCTTGCAGATAAAAATATGGCACCTCCCGGAGATGCAATGACATCAAAATACACGTCATTATATGCGATGGAAATGTCTATGTTTGCAAAAATTATCTCAGGCCAGGCTTCGATGGATGAATTTGATTCCTTTGTTGAAGAATGGAAGGCGACCGGCGGTGATGAGATTACAGCTGAGATAAATGATTGGTATAAGAATAGATAAATTGTATTTTATTCTCTTCCAGCCACTTTCCTTGCGGAAGTGGCTGGAGGAAAAGGAGCTGACAGCATGGCAAGGTTAAAGGTAAAGAAAAAAAGGTCAAAGGGAAAACGGTTGTCGTATCTGAAGAAGGCGGCTCCATTATACCTGATGCTTGTTCCGGCAGTAGTTATTATTTTTATTTATTGCTATATTCCGATGGCGGGAAATATAATTGCTTTTCAAAAATTCAGTGCGGCAAAGGGATTGTTCAGTGATAAACAGACCTGGGTTGGCTTTGATAATTTTAGATATATCTTTTCAATGAAAAACACATATCAGGTACTATATAACACAGTTTTTATTTCTTTTTTCAAAATTATATTATCCATTGTTGTTCCCTTAATCGTGGCATTATTGCTGAACGAAGTAACAAAATCCTGGTATAAAAGAACGGTACAGACAATTATATATTTCCCGTATTTTATATCCTGGGTTATTTTAAGCGGTATTTTATTTGATATATTATCACCATCAACAGGAATAATAAATAGCATTTTAGGTGTTTTTAACATAGAACCTATCTATTTTTTAGGAAGTGAAAAGGCTTTTCCCTGGGTAATCATTATAAGTGATACCTGGAAAAATTACGGCTTTAATACAATTCTTTATTTGACAGCGATAACTTCAGTCTCACAGGATTTGTATGAATCGGCCGCCATGGACGGCGCAGGAATCCTAAAAAGGATGCGGCATGTGACAATCCCCGGAATTCTCCCTATCATCATACTTACCGCAGTGCTGTCCATGGGAAGTATTTTAAATGCAGGATTTGAACAGGTTTTTAATCTTGCTACTCCGACAGTTTACACGACAGGAGACATAATTGATACCCTTGTCTACCGGATGTCGATTGGAGCATCCGGCGGTGCAAGCCAATATTCGGCGGCAACGGCAATTGGCCTCTTTAAATCGGTAGTTTCATTTATCATGATATCAACGGGCTATTATCTTGCAAAACGGTATGCTGACTATAAGGTGTTTTAAGGAGGTGAGGTGAATAGATGGTTACGTATAAAACAGTCGGAGGAAGGATATTCAAAATAGTAAATATTGTTTTTTTAGGCTCATTAGCACTGCTTAGTCTTTTGCCGATTATAAATATCTTAGCGGTTTCATTCAGCTCCGGTCAGGCCGCGGCAGCAGGAAAAGTGTTTTTGAGTCCGGTTGATTTCAACTGGAGTGCCTATAAGTTTGTCATGGGAAATCCGATTTTCTGGAGTGCCTTTTGGGTGTCCATTAAGAGAGTGTTCATAGGTGTGCCGGTTAATTTGTTTCTTATTATAATCACCGCGTATCCGTTAAGCCTATCGAACAATGAATTAAAAGGAAGGTCGTTCTTTTCATGGTTCTTTATGTTTTCCATGCTGTTTTCCGGAGGATTGATTCCATTGTACCTGACGATTCAGATGACAGGGCTTATCGACAGCTTCTGGTCCTTAATCGTACCATCGGCGGTCCCGGTATATTATGTGATTATTATGATTAATTTCTACCGCCAGGTACCGAAAGAGCTTGTGGAGGCCGCAGAGATTGACGGGGCAGGAACCTTCAGGATTCTCTTTAAAATCATGGTTCCTCTGGTTAAGCCGGCAATCGCAACCATTATTCTCTTGTGCTTTATTTTGCACTGGAATTCATGGTTTGACGGACTTCTCTATATAGGGCAGCAAAATAAACAGCCGCTTCAAAGCTATTTACAGGCGCTGCTGGCAAGGTCCATTGATGTGGCGGCTCTTGCAAGAAATCCTGAACAATGGAAGGTAATGCAGTTTGTGAGTGAGCGCACGGTGAAAAGTGCACAGATATTTATTGCTACAATACCAATTATGGTGATTTACCCGATTGCCCAGAATTATTTTATTAAGGGAGGCATGCTTGGAGCAGTGAAAGGGTAACGCAAAACAAGTACTAGGAGGTTATGATATGAAGCCTAAGATTTCAGATTTAGAATTTAGGAAAAGAATTACGAGTACACAGGAAATGATGAAGAAACAAGGGCTTGATTTGGTGCTCACCTACGGTAATGAAGCAGAGCCGCAGTTTGTCCGCTATTATTGCAACTACTGGCCGTCATTTGAAACGGCCGGGGTATTGATACCGCAAGAAGG
>JAEZXP010000199.1 GCA_023419655.1 Bacillota bacterium
CTTTCGTAGCGGCGGCTTCTCATGAGCTTCGGACACCGCTTACCGTAATGAAGGCCGGTCTGTCCTCCATAAAGGAAGATGCCTCAAAGATTGATGCCTTCCTGCCTCACATTGAAGAAGAATGCGACAGAATGACAAGACTAATCGGCGATATGCTTTTATTAGCCTCTTCTGACGCAAAGGCCTGGAGCCTTTTAAAAGAACCTGTTGAAATCGATACTCTTCTTATTGAAACCTATGATATGTTCTGCACCTTCTGCAATAACAAGAATCATCCATTGACTCTTTATCTGCCTGATGAAGAGCTTCCTGTAATTCATGGAGACAGAGAACGTCTCAAGCAGATATTTACGATATTAATCGATAATGCCATGAGCCATACCCCGCTTGGCGAAGCGATTACCCTTCGTGCCTCCATTCAAAAAAATTATGTTGTAATAGAGGTTGAGGACCATGGACCCGGTATCGGAGACGAAGATAAAAAACTGGTATTCGAGAGATTTTATAAAAAAGACCAATCCAGAAATGATAAGAAGCATTTTGGATTGGGACTTAGCATTGCAAAAGAATTGACAGAACTTCATGAAGGAAATATCTTTATAAAGGATACACCAGGAGGCGGTGCCACTTTTGTACTGCGGCTGCCATGGCAGTAAAAGCTGCATATAAGCACCACCCCTATCCACTAAATTAACTTTAAATCAGCTGAACAATCCGAATCAAAGATTTCCCGTGCGCACATTAAAATAGCTGCACATACGGAATTCCTATTATTACATATGCCCGGGTCCAAAGCTCATGGGTAACAGCTCTTCTAAAAAATATACAATATAATCATCCTCGGACTTTGCCAGTATCACAAGAAACTTGCGGGGGTCCACAAACTCTCTTGCCACCTGACGGCAAACCCCGCAGGGCGGGCAGTAATCCGTTATTACGCCTTCTTTTCCCCCTACAATTGCAATGGCTGCAAACTCCTTCTCTCCTTCACTGACCGCCTTAAAAAAGGCTGTTCTTTCGGCACAATTTGTAGGAGTAAAAGCGGTATTTTCTATATTGCATCCTGTATAAATCCTTTGCTTTACCGTCAGCAATGCTGACCCTACCTTGAATTTAGAGTAAGGTGAATAGGACTTTTCCATTGCCAGGATAGCTTCACGTATTAAGTTTCGGATGACAGAGCGGCTTACCAGCTCTTTCTTCGCTAACAGCTCACCTTTTTCCTGACGAATCAAACTGTTCTTTTCTTGATTTTCTGACTGCATACGAATCCCCCTCTCACAAGTTAAATCGTAATATCCTTTTTGAAAGATTCATGTGTTAATACATTGCCGTTGATTACATCCTTCATTCCATTCTATACAGCTACGGTATTCATTATATCTTTAATATCCTGTTGCATCCTGATTCTTAGCCAGCTTAACAATCCTGCTGGTACCAAGTCTGTCGGCTCCAAGGCCTATGAATTCCTCTGCATCCTCAAAAGACGCAATTCCTCCGGCTGCCTTTATCCTTACATCCTTTCCTACATGCTCTGCAAATAGGGCAACGTCTTTTGGTGTTGCTCCTGCTTTAGAAAAGCCGGTGGAGGTCTTAATAAAATGAGCCCCTGCTTCCGTTACAACCTCACACATCCTGATTTTCTCTTCCTCGGTTAAAAGACAGGTCTCTATAATTACCTTTAATATCCTGCTTTTGCAAGCAGCTTTTATCTGCTTGATTTCCTCTATAATCCGATGGCACTCCCGGTCCTTCACCGCTCCCAGGTTTATAACCATATCAATCTCATCTGCACCATTCGCAATAGCATCCTTCGTCTCAAATACCTTCGTCTCGGTAGTTTGATACCCATTCGGAAAGCCGATAACCGTACAGACAGCCATTTTGTCCTTTACATATTCTTTCACCCTCTTTACATAAGAGGGCGGTATACATACAGACGCCACCCCATAGGCAATGGCATCATCACATATCTGCTGAATCTCACTCCATGTTGCCGTCTGCGTAAGCAGCGTATGGTCCACCCTGCGAAAAATCTCTTTTTTATCCAAATCTCCTACCACCTTTCAAAATTATCCAGTAAGCTCCTATCTATCCTTTTAAGCTTCTTGTTCTTTATGCCGTTTCCAGAGCAATCTCCATCATATCACGGAAGGTAAGCTGCCTGTCCTCTGCCGGCAAAGACTCCCCTGTAAATACATGGTCGGAAATCGTAAGAATGCATAACGCCTTCTTACCGGCCCTTGCTGCATTCATGTAGAGAGCTGCCGCCTCCATCTCCACACAAAGGACATTCATCTTTCTCCATAAAGAATTGGCCTCGGTATTATCGTCATAGAAGGTATCGGATGACAGAATATTGCCGACTACTGTTCTTACACCCAGCTTCTCAGCCGCTTCCACTGCTTTACGAAGAAGTCCGAAATCCGCTATCGGAGCAAAGGTTCCGGGAAGCTTATATTGAGCTGCAAAATTCGAGTTCGTGGATGCTCCCATACCGATTACAATATCCCTTAGCTGAATATCGTCTGCTATTGCACCGGCCGAACCGATTCTGATAATGTTATCCACACCATAAAAATTATATAACTCATAGGAATAGATACCAATCGAGGGCATACCCATGCCGCTTCCCATTACGGATACCTTTTTCCCTTTATATGTGCCTGAAAATCCAAGCATATTCCTGACTGCATTAAAACACACCACATCCTCCAAATAATTCTCCGCAATAAATTTTGCCCGCAACGGGTCTCCGGGCATCAAGACTGTTTTAGCAATATCACCGGCTTTGGCTCCTATATGAGGAGTAGGTATACTCATATGTTCGTCCTCCTTTAGATTAATTTATCAAGTGTTTTTAGTATTTGCAAATACAATTAGAACTACCATTATTTATAAAATATTTTATCATTTATTCATTAAAAAGGCAATTATGTCTGCTAAATCATGCGATTTATTGCAGGGAGATGAGAATTTCAAGAGATTTGCGGGCCAATAGAGCGCCCATTTGGAATGAAACATCTTGGAAATTACAGGTGAAAGAATAAAGTTGTAAGAAGATAACACATTGAAATATATTATAAAAGTGATATAATCTACAATATTGAATACTTTACAACAAAATATGAGACTTGTATTGTAAATACTTGAATTGGAGATGAATCACATTGCACAAAATTTTTACAGTCAGAGGGATGATAAAGCCTGACCAGATTTTGGGAGAGCTGCCCTCTACAAAGTTAGCATATAATAATTTCTTTAAAATGGCATGGCCCTCTGCCTTAGAAGCCCTGCTTGTCGGGCTTGTAGGTGCGGTTGATACCATGATGGTAGGAGGATTAGGAAAGAACGCAATAACTGCGGTCGGAATCACAAACCAGCCAAAATTCATACTGCTGGCTATGATTTTTTCATTGAACGTGGGTATCACGGCCGTTACTGCCAGAAGAAAGGGTCAGGAGGACCAGACTGGAGCGAACAATATTCTACGCTCTGGTATTATGCTTTCTATCATGATTGCTATTGTTATGTCTGTGGTGGGCTATCTATTTGCCAAGCCAATCCTTGTGTTTGCCGGAGCGGAAGACGTCTATCTGGCTGATGCCATGATATATTTTAGAATCCTGATGTTTGGTATTCCTTTTCAGTCTCTTGGCCTTACTATAAATGCGGCACAAAGGGGCTGCGGTAAAACCAAGATATCAATGTGGACAAATATTGCCAGTAACTTGGTTAATATTGTATTCAACTATCTGCTGATTAATGGTATCGGAATCTTTCCAAGGCTTGAGGTTGCCGGTGCAGCCATCGCGACATCGATGGGAGCCTCTGTTGCTTTCATCATTTCAATTGCCACACTATTTAAAAAGAATAGTTTTTTGAGCTTTTATCATAAATCCGTATGGTCGCTGAAAAGAATGATATTAAATCCTATCCTTAAGGTAAGCTCCAGTGCATTCGTGGAACAGGTGTTTATGAGAATCGGCTTCCTTGCCTATGCAGCTATCATTGCAAGACTTGGAACCACATCCTATGCAACGCATTTAATCTGTATGAATATTCTTACCCTGTCATTCTCATTCGGAGACGGACTGTCCATCGCAGCTTCTGCTCTGGTGGGTCAGAATCTGGGTGCAAAAAGACCGGATATGTCCATCATCTATGGTAAAATCGGTCAGCGGCTTGCTTTTATAGTGTCCACCGTTATCTTTTTTGTTTTTATATTTGGCAGAAGCTTTCTGGTTTCTCTTTTTAGCGACGAAGCGGCTGTCATCGCCCTGGGCTCAGGTATCATGATATTGGCTGCCCTAAGTACCCATGCACAGACCTCACAGGTCGTTATGACGGGATGCCTGAGAGGTGCCGGAGATACTAATTATGTAGCAATTACTTCATTTGTTAGTATTGCCATCGTCCGTCCCCTTCTTACATGGCTGCTTTGCTTTCCCGTGGGATTAGGGCTCTATGGTGCATGGATAGCCTTAGGTATTGATCAGATATTTAGGCTGGTTATAAATTTCAGACGGTTCTCCAGCGGTAAATGGTCCCTGATTACCTTGTAGCTCCCGAGTTATCATTCGTATACCCATATCTCACCGGACAAGGGATTAACCCAATACCATCCATAGGTTACAGTATGTCCGATACCGGTATCCTCATCATCCATGACGAATTCATAAAGATGGAACAGGTAATGGCCGGTAATATCATCCGTCCCTTCATAAAATAAATAATAGTCTGCAATATCCAGCTTATAGTAGCAATCCTCCGGATTCTCCTGTAAGCTGATTTTTTTAAAATTGGCTGCATAAGCTTCCTTCACAAGCTCCAGCGCCTCCATCGGTGTTAGAGGGTTATTTATGCCTGTATTATCCTCTGTTAATTCATTCTTCATCCTATCCTGTGCTAATTTATTATCTGTATCGGTTGTATATTTTAATGGCTGATGCCAAAGAACGATAAGCAATAAAATTATTGTAAGCCGTATCATAAAATCTCCCCATCAAAAACTGTAAACTATATGGTGACCTTTTCATCCTAACACAGGCTTCCATATATATCCAGTTGTTTTGAATGGGGAGAATCGACATTGCCAATCCTTATCATGCTTTTTTCTATTTATAACTCTGTGCTTAAATATTTTTCGATTTCATTCTATTTGGGAATCTGATTTAAAGGTCTGTATTCCCTGATTCCGAATCAGAAGCGGACTCCTTCTTATTGAACCTCTCGGCTACGTTAGGAAGATTTTCATACTTTTTCTTATGTCTTCTAAACAGCTTCCTTGATAGTATGACTGCTGCTGTTATAATAACCGCCCATATAATCAGATATGGCAGGTTTACTACAAACCATACAGCAAAGTTCTTTAAGCCTTCACTGATATCAAACATCGTTTCACTAAAACCGTTTTTAATTCTTGTAAATACCGTTTCCTTTTCTTGCGTCGGCGTCATCCGCTCAACCTCATTAACCGATATTGTAACGGTACTATAATCCACCTTATTATCGATTGTCCTAAGCTCGGTCTCATACATCTGAAGCTCATGCCGGATAGAGCTTAAACGGCTTTCCAAAGCCACTATATCCTCTAATTTTTCGGTCTTTTCCAGTAGCAAAAAGAGTCTTTCCTGTTCAATCTCCAGGGACTTTTTACGACTTTGGGTATCCACATATTCAAGTGTAACATTCCGTGAGGAAGAGGATTCATTAATTACATTCCCGCTCTCCTTCACCACATCCACAAATTCTTTCAGGCTGTCCTTAGGAATCCTGGCAACAATATGACCATATCTGGAATTTCCGCGGCTGTAATACCGTTTCCCGCTGATTTCTGTCTTCTCATCATAGCCGCCAAGCCTTACAATCTCATCTTTAATCGTGGCTATCAGCTCATCAAACTCCTGGGTTTCAACCTCCAAATTTACGTTCGTTATAATTTTCTCCATGGATAAATCGGCAGTGTTCCCTGTGATAAGCTCGGTCGTACTGGTAAGTCCTGAACTTGATGTGTACTCTGGGCTGGCCTTAGAATCATTTTCATCCCTGGACTCCCCCGTAGAACCCCCTTCATACTGTGACGGTGCCGTATCATATTTTGCTTCCTTGCTGCTGCATGCAGTCAGCATGAGGCCCATAACCAGCGCCGCCGTGAGTATTATAGCAATTCTGATTTTCTTCATATAACTCCTCCCTTCTTTAAAGCTCCTCCATATTTATTTCTATTTATTAGACGCTTATGATTTCCACAAGGTTCCAAACTCTTCATCAATCATATGAAACAGAAAGTCCATATAAAAATACTCCACCCATAACCCTTTTTCTCCCAGTTCCTTGATTTCTTCACGGGTTGCCCATTTTGCGTCAGCCACCTCTGCCGGTTGTAAGTCAAGCTCTTCAATACTCACATCCGTCTTTACCAGCCACACGGCACAGAAGCTGTTATGCCTTCTGTACATCATCGCAAGGCTGGAATTTTGACGGGTAGCCTTAATTCCCAGCTCCTCCCACAGCTCCTTCTGGCAGGTTGTCCACGCATCATCTCCTGAAATTGCTGAACCTCCTGTATTCGCCCAATAACCGGGCTTCCAGCTGACGGTATCTGTTCTTTTTTGTATCAGAATCTGCCCCTTGCTATTGATAGGGTAAATATGCACAACCAGATGGTAATCCCCTTCTGCCAGCGGCTTTCCCCTTTCGTGGGTTCTCCCTGTCTTTACAAAGCATTTATCATATATATCCCAGAGCTCCATTGTATCCTCCATCTGCCGCTTCAGCGGCATTTCTATTTTCATCAATTAAAAATCGATGTTGTTTCATTCTATGTCAATCACCTATGGGAAGTTTTTTTCTGTTTGCGTTTATTATATGACAAAGCCAAAAAAATGTAAACCTATGTGCATGCATTGGTCTTCTTTGCCACATGAAAAGGGCAGCCGCAAAATTCATCCGATATGTTTTGCAGCCGCCCATTTTCTAAATTATATTCTTTTATAATTTTATCAGAATACTATTTCTTTCCAACAAGCACCTTTACTAAAGGTCCTCTTCCTGCCTTATTCGTACCCCACAGTTTGATGGCTGTACCTTCCTTCTGTGCAGGAATTTCTATGGTAAATTTACCGTCATTATCAATTGTTCCCTTGTAAGTCTTTTTTCCAATCTGCGCATAGACCATGGTCTGCGTCTTTGCCACCTCAGAAGGTGCGTTCTCGAATTCCTTCGGCGTCTCTGTGCTGGTTTGCGCAGCGTCAGCCGGAACATAATCCAGAAGCTCAATGGAGCCGGTAATCTTTTTATCTCCTGCCAATACTTTGTTGACAGCCGGTGAATCCGGTGAAACCTTAACAAGCTTTGTAACCAATGGCTCACTGGTCCCTGCTTCATTGGCCGCATATACCGTGACCGGGGTTCCCGATATGTCTCTGTCAATTTCCAGCGTATATATATACTGTCCGGTTACTTCATCGTAGTCATACTCCTTGGTACGGTATTCCTTCTTGCCGATTGTCAAAGTAATCTCACAGCCCTGGATGCTCACTACCTTCGCAACCTTATCCGTATTGGTTATTTCATTCAAAAGTTCGGGTACATCCGGTCTTCCTGCAATTACCGTATACGATCTTGCCAGAAGAATCCTGCCATCCACGAATCTTACCATGGCATATACCTTCGTTCCAGCCTCCAGCTTCTCCTCCAGAGAATACATGAAAGTTGTATCATAATCGGTCGATGTACTGTAAATCTTACTCTTAAAATCCTGACCCTTACCTTGGGTAATTGCTATATTGACAGTTCCGCCCGATTCGTAGGTTCCTGTTATCAGGTTCGATTTATTCGTTATACGGTTCAGTGTCAGATTCGTTGAATCGGGTTTAACATACTCTTCAATATCCCTGACAATCACCTCCACAGGATAGCTATATCTTACCTTTCCATCCTTAACATCCGAGGCTACGATTAATAAAGACTGTCCGGCATAAAGCTGGTCTTTGAAATCAAATGAGAACCTTCCGTTCTTATCCGTCTTTGTAGTATAGGTCTTGTCGGAAAGTTTCAGCTCAACGTTCGTACCGGATGATGCGGGAATAGAGCCTGTAATTATTTTTTCTATATTACTGACCTCATTAACTACCGGTGCATTAGGAGCTGCTTCACTTACGGTAATCGTTGCTACCCTGCTGTTTCTTGATACATGGTCAATTGCATAGACCTTTATGGTTGTTCCTGCTTCCTGCGGAGGCAGCATCATTAGAAATTGTCCGTCAGGAGATACATGCACCTTGGTTTCCTCAATTTTAAGGTACGGGGCGTATATTTCCTTATTCGCTTCATACAGCTTTCTGCCGCCCTCATCCGAAACATATACAATATCATCAATAATCGCTATCGCCGTGGTGATATCTTCACGGGCATCACCCACCATATAGTTAACATTATTATACAAAGGGCTGACAATAGGCTGGTTTGGCCCGGTGCGGTTAATCCTCACCTCTACACGTTCACTCTCCAGTCCTCTTTCCTCATCCTTAACGTATAACGTAATATAGGTTTCCGCCATCTGTCCTGGAAGAGCAATAGAGAATGTTCCATTCCTGTTTATTTTTTCTTCGTATATGCTGCTCGGTGTCTCAATAACCAAAATGGTATTTGGCTCTGCTTTTCCACTGATTTTTGATTTTCTGTTGGTATAATTATCTACAATCGGTCTTGGCAAAAGATTCTCGTCAAAATTATCAACGACTACTCTTTTAACCGCTTTATTGCCATGGATGTCCTCCGCATAAACAGTATATATATCATTTTTCCATACTGTAAAGCCTTTGCCCGGTATATCCCTTGCTGCACTCCATGCACTATAGCTTGTATCATATTCTCCATTTATAAATTTCAGATACTTAATCTCCGAATCATCCGCCGCCTGTACCATGATTTCATACGAGCTTCCAGTTGGATTGGTTATCAATGGAGCCACAACGATATGAGGGGGCGTGGTATCTTCCGTTTTAGCCGGTTGCGACGCTGTGTAATACAGGTATTGGCTCTTCTGCAACAGCTTATTCACATACCATGGTGTTTCTTCAAATAATGCGCTGGCATAGTACGGCACCTTAACAATGAATTTATAGTCCCGCGGTAAAGCCACGCTCCAATTATAGTCAATCTGCGGCAAGATACTGCCGCTTTCTGAAAGCTGATTTATATATCTGCCCAATACGGACTGACCTCTGACAAAACCTTTCAGTACGGTCTGAGTTTCCACACCCTGGTTTGCCATTGTGGGTTTTGTAATCTTATTGGTAGCAATTAAGAGCTCCATATCATCCGTAACTTCTTTGCCCTGATAGGTTACATTGGATATTCTCTTATTATTGCCTATACGATTTCCTGAAAAATCATATCTGGGGTCCTTAGAGGGGTCAATTACATAGCTGATTCCGTCAAATACATAGAAATTGCTCCAATCATTCAGCCATTCCTCCCGTATCAGGGATTTCAGCCGTGTTTCTTTCATCAGGGATGACATCGTATCGTCTTCCCACGGTGTGTTTCTGACTGTAGTCTCATAAGCACTGGCAGACCACTCCAGCCATTCCTTTAACTGGGCTCCTGTTATGGAATATACATAAAGGTAGCTGTTATAATCCTGAAGAGCCGCTAAATCTGCCTCTGTTATCTTGTCAGAAATATTAACAAAATCCTCTATGTTCTCAACTCCGAAGCTTTCATAGGTAGAAGCCGCTATAACAGGATAGTCGAGATACTTCTTGTCAGCTCCTTTCACTCTGTTCAAAGCATAGTGAATCTTCGAGTCATTCAGTAATTGAATCGCAACATTATCCGTCAATAAACCAAAATAATTCTGGATAGTAACACCCGGCTCCAGCTCTCCTAAAACGTCCGTAGCATAATCCAGTAACTGCTCTTCCCATTCTCCGAACATGGAAGCAATGGTTTTATCCTCAATGGTATTCTTTTCTGATACCATCCGCAAATTTGACTTGCGGTTTACAATCCTTACCGAATCACCTTTAATCTCCAGTTCTAAATCAACTACGCCTATCGCTCTGCCCCGGTCACCTGCCATCACTAGATTCTTTTCATTGATGAGGTACGTATTTTTATCAACTCCGGGAAGCTTATAATAAGGAGATGTCATATCATTCGTGGGAAACAGGTTGTGCTCATGCCCGCATATAATAACATCGATTTCAGGTATCTTCGTTAAAGCATATGCCGCATTCTTATAGTTAAGCTCAGGATTTTCAGGCCCCATTCCGGTATGGGACACAGCAATAATTATATCTGCACCCATTTCCTTTAGCTTGGCAGCCTGTGTCTTGGCATTCTCCACAATATCTTCACCGATTAATATTCCGGCGTAGCTGTGCGTTTTACCTGTAAGTGTAGGAACAGTCTGCCCGATAACCCCTATACGAACCTCTGCTTCTTTACCGGATTTGGTTTTAACCGTACGGGTAATCAGCATATTTTCAAGGAAGGGATGTTCACCTGTCCTTGCATCCGTAACATTTGATACGACAGTAATATCACGAAGTCCTGAGCCGTCCAGCTGACGAAGGATATAATCATATCCGTAATCAAACTCATGATTACCTAAGGTTATCGCATCATAACCCACATACTTCAAAGCCTTGAAGATAGGCTGTATCGCTTCCTGATTCGCCGCAAAGATGTACTCCGTAGTATAATCGAAGATGGTGTCTCCTGCATCAAAAGTAACCGTGTTTCCCTCTGGAAGCTCTGCTTTTGTCTTATTAATAAGGTCAAATACTCTTGCAAGGCCTCCATTATTATAATCCACGCCACGCTCATAGTCTTTGCTGTTAAGCTGTCCATGTATGTCCGTGGTTCCTATAATTCTAAAATCAACTATCTCAGCTTCATCTTTAGCAGCAAATACTCTGCGAAGCTGATTCGTACCGGTACCAATTAAAAGGCCAAGAGCCAATGTTCCTAAAATCATCTTGGTCAAAAGATGAAATGTTGTCTTTCTTTTCGTCATTCTTCCTCCATTCCTCTTAGAAAAACCCATCTGTTTTTCTAATAATAGTCTTCATTGCCAGTGTTTCACATCCCGGACATATTTTAGGAAAATTATAAGGCAAAAGAATGGCAAAATAATTAAGAAAAACTTATGATT
>JAEZXP010000224.1 GCA_023419655.1 Bacillota bacterium
TCCTTATACTGTTCCTTTACTTTCTGATAAACCGGAGCATACCGCCTGTTTAAGCCTACCATAAGAAACTTATTATTCTTTTCTGCCGCTTCAACCATTTCTTTGCTTTCTTTCAGCGTAAGGGCAAGAGGTTTTTCTGTAAATACGTCCAAGCCCCGGTCTAAAAGTCTTATTACATACTCATGATGCGTCTGCTTCGGAGTAAGAACAAAGGCACAATCCATATCTTCCTTTATGAATTCATCAAATGAAGTAAAGCCTTTAAGAATCTTATACTTTGACATGGCTATATCAACAGATTCCTGTGAAATGTCAAACACCGCCACAATCTCAACATTTTTTATCTCTGAAAGTGCAGGTAATTCTGCGATATGCGCGATATTACCAAGTCCTACAACCCCAACTTTTATACTTTTTCCCATGTTATAACACCTCACTCTCGGATTTAATCTGATTGATGATATGGGCAACCTGTGTCTTTTCCTCCTGCGTAATTGAGTTAAACGGAATCCTTACTGTGTCCGCAGCTATCACACCCATCGATTTTAAATACTGCTTTATCATAGGAATCTCCTGATATGGTGCTAACGTATAGCTATTATTGAAAATCATATCCTGGGCTGCCTTCGCTTTTTTATCTTCACCCTTCACTGCTGCTGTCCATAAGGACGAAAATGTCTCTGGAAATACCGCCGCCGGACCGGAAACCGTTCCTACCGCACCCGCTTTATATGCAGGATAGATTAATCTGTCACAGCCAATAAGAACATCCAGACCGCCTTCCTTTGCCCTGCTATATTCTATCAGACGAATCAGGTCAGGATAGCTGTATTTAACTCCCATTAGGTTATTGTATTTTTCACACAGCTTTTTTACAATGTTTGCTGTAATATCGTTATTGGTATTTGTAGGAATATTATATATGTATACCGGAAAATCACCTGCTGCCTCCAACAAAGCAGAATAATATTCTTCAAGTCCTTGGTCTGAAAAGTGGAAGAAGAACGGAGTAACAACTCCCGCTGCATCCGCGCCTATTTCTTTTGCATGTAAAACCAATGTCATCGTATCCTCAAGGGTCTGCGTGCCGCATTGAATAGCTACAGGGATTTTTCCTGATATTTCATCCACCATAACCTCTGCTATCTTTTTTCTTTCTTCCGTCGTCAGAGCCAATCCTTCACCATTTGTACCAAGAGGATAAACCGCATTTACACCGCAATCCGACAGATATCTCGCAAGCTTTTTCACACTTGCATAGTCCACTTCTTTATTTTCAAAAAAGGGAGTAATATTGGCACATACAATGCCCTGTAAAACACCCATATTCAGTTACCTCCGCAATCTATTTTTGTTAATTATCTTGTCATCATCGTTATGGCCTGTGTACGTCCGCACACTTGCGAGCAAAGTCCACAGCCATCACATTTATCTTCATCTATATATGGACGCTTGCCGTCATTTGTAATCGCATCATATGTACAAACCGGGAAGCATTTTTTACAACTGATACACGTTTCGGCGTTAAATCTTGCAAAATAGCGCTTACTTCTGTCTGCCTCATTTAGAGGCAATACCTTTTTGGCCGCATAACCTATTATGTGGTTAATATCATCAATACCATGACTTTCTAAATAGTTCTCCAACTGTTCAAGAATAGTTTTTACCACATCAAAACCCTTCAGATAGATAAGAGTCGCTATCTGTACATTCACCGCTCCGGAAAGCACATACTTTACCACATCCTCATAGTTCGTAACTCCGCCGGTTGCACTAACCGGTATCTGTAAATGCGGATAGGATGCCGCAATCCAGCGCATAACAGACTGTGTTACCCAAGGTCCGCCATGTCCGCAAAAGCCCTTATGCATAACCGGCTCCATCGTATCCAGATTAATTTGAAGTCCGGAAGAGCGGTTAAACATCGTAATCCAATCTGCACCATCTTTTTCTAAATCCTTCGCACAAATAATAGGATTTGACATCTGCTGTGTCATCTTTATACCAACCGGAATTTTAACCACCTTTTTTATGTCGAGCAATGCCTCTCTTGCCACCGGATAAAACTCCGCTGCCTCACGGACAAGGGCACCCACAGGGCAGGAAGGCACAATCTCAATCGCATCGGCACCCGCTTTTTCAACTTCTATCGCATAGTTGTACCATGCCTCTTTCGTGACACAATTCAAACTTGCAATAACAGGAATTGAAATGGTTTTTTTTACCTTAATAATTTCTTCGCAGTATTCTTCAATTCCGCCTTCAAACGCCTGCTCATATGTCATAAAGGTGTTTGACAAAAATCCGGGAATACCATTCTTAAAAACACTCATTCTCGGAAATGGATTATATCGGTTTACCATTTCCTCCTGAATGGATTTTAATATTACTGCTGAACAACCGGCATCTTCAGCCATTTTACAATGCATTGCATCCTTTGTTGTTCCTGCTGAAGCTGCAATTATGGGATTCTTAAGCTTCATACCAGCAAAATCTATTGCTAATTTTGCCATCTGTTTACTCCTTTCAATGTGTCTCTGTCATCGTCTCTGTTACTCGTCATGGAGAATTCCCATATCCATAAACAGCTCTGTAATATGCTTACGGTATCTCATGAATTCCTTGGATTCCTTAACCTCCATATTTCTGGGACGAGGTAAATCGATGTTAATCACCTCTTTAACTCTGCCCGGACGCGGTGTCATAACGATAACCTTATCCGCAAGTAAAATTGCCTCTACAATATCATGTGTAACAAATACAATCGTATTTTTCTTTTTCATCCACATCTTTTCCAGGTCAACCCGCATCTGTTCTCTGGTTAATGCATCAAGTGCGCCAAAAGGTTCATCCATCATCAGCATATCCGGTTCATGGACCAATGCACGGCAAATCGATACTCTTTGCTGCATACCGCCTGACAATTCCCAGGGATATTTATTTTCAAAACCGGATAAGCCCACCTGACTAATCAACGCCATGGCTTTTTCTTTGGTTTTCTCCATATCCATATTGCGAAATTCCCCTTGAATCATTACATTTTCAAGCACTGTACGCCATTCCAGCAAAAGATGGTCCTGAAAAACAAATCCAACTTCTTTATACGGCTTTGTAATCTTTTCACCTTTTAACAGAACTTCTCCCGAAGTGCATTGGGTCAGTCCCGTTCCAATAAATAAAAATGTACTCTTACCACAGCCCGAGGGGCCCAGGATGGTGACAAGTTCACCATCCTGGACACTAAAATTAATGTCTTGAAGGGCCTCTGTATAGCCGCTTAATGTCTTGTAGCTCATACCGACATTTTTAAATTCCAGCATTTAAGTTGCCTCCTTATGTTGTTTGTCCGAATTATTTACAGCCTGGCACTTCTTATCTCTTAGGCAAATCATCTGGCAAGCAATCAAAGGTATAAAGATCCGTCGCCTGAACTGTCTCCTCAATACCCATGTATTCTACCAATAAATCACGACACTTTTCCCAATCCTCTACACTTAATCTTCCAAGATTCGTAGACTCTTCTGTGAACAAGCTGGCTAAAGCAACCTCAAGTCCGCCGATTGCCGTATCCTTATCCATCGTAGGAAAATCATCGAGAATATATTTGACTGCCTCTTCTGCATTCCCTCTTGTCTCATCCCATGCACGCATTGTTGCAGATATAAACTTCTTAATGGTTTCTGAATTGTTCTTTATGTATGCTTCACTTGCAATAACAGACAATCCCACTGTTGGCGCACCATTATCAGAATATCGAAGTACCTTTACGTTATGCCCCATGTTTTTAATGGTAACTGCTTCGTTATCAGCTCCTCCAAGAATAGCATCAACCTGTCCGTTAATAAGTGAGGTTATTTTTGAATTTGCATCCATTGTAACAAAGTTAATTTTACTTTCATCAATGCCAGAAGCTCCAGCCACTGCTGCAAATAATTTGGATGGACCATCTCCCGTAGCAATACCGACTTTTTTACCTTCTAAATCCGCAGGCTCATTAATTTTGTTTTCTTCAAGGGTAATAATGCCGAAACCATTTACCGCATATACAGGTGCTACTATTTTAATTTCAATTCCTGCTGCTACGGAAGATGCCACCGACGCTGAATCTACCAGGCCAATATTATCTGAACCGGTGCCTACCAGCTTTGCAGTTGTGCCTGAACCGGTACCCTCACCGATTGTCACGTCCAGCCCTGCTTCTTCATAATAGCCTTTTTCAAGCGCCATATAGAACGGTGAATGCAAGCCTGAAGCAGTATAGTTTAATCTGAAGCTGACAGGTATCAGCTTATCCTTCGTATCTTGTGGTGTATCTGTCTTATCGGAATCACCATTATTATTGGGGGTATTAGGGGTGTTGGGGGTGTTGGATTTTCCACAGCCGGTAAATGCAAGCACCATTACTAAACATAAACTTATTGCTACAATTTTCTTTAACATATTTGCTTCCTCCTCATTGAATCACATTCATTAGTGAACAATACTTTCTCCATGTCTTGACAAATCTTACTATTACTTTTTTGATAATTCTATTCCAAGCCAAATGGACGGATCCAATCCTAGATGACTTAAAATCAATAAAATAATCAGGCTGTTGCACGAAATTCATTTTTCTTTGTGTCATCACCCTTAATGCTCTTTCTTTGGCTGACATGCCATGGAATAACTTTTTTCTCAATAAAGCCCATAATCATAAAGAAGACCATACCCATTACGCACAACACAACCAGAATTGCAAATAAAAGCTTTGTATTAATATCACCGTTTGCTCTTAATAAAAGATAACCCAAACCGCTGTCTGCACCCAAAAATTCTGCTACAACCGCACCAACCGTCGCCATAGAAATAGAGGTTTTTAATCCTGAAAAAATATGCGGTAAGGCGTTTGGTAATTTAATTTTCCAATAAAATTTCCACTCTGAATCGCTCATGGTTCTCGCCATACTATAAAGTCTCGGATTCAATGACTGAAGACCTGCAACAGCATCCATCAGAAGCGGAAAGAAAGACAGCAAAAACACCATAAGTATTTTGGGCATTACTCCGAAACCGAACCAGATAACGAAAAGCGGTGCAATTGCAACCTTGGGAATAAGCTGTACAAATACCATAAATGGATATAACGTTTTCTGAAAGACTTTCGAATAAGAAATCAAGGTCGCTACCGGTATACTTATTAACACTGTCACCCCAAAACCGAGTCCAATTTCATACAATGTTGTCAAAAGATTACTTCTTATTGCCTCCCAATATGTAAATATTGCCATAACCGATGCGCTCGGAGAAGGGAGAATATATTCCCTTATATTAAATACACGAACTGAAAATTCCCAGATAACGATTACTCCAAAGACCGAAAGAATACCCGGCAGGGATTCCTTAAGCCAAAAAATCAGCCGTCTAAACCATATTGCTCTTTCATCTTTTTGGGTTTTGTTTTGCATTTTAAATACCTCCTGTTATGTTTTTGTCTAAGGATTTAACTGAATTACCGCTGATTATTCCACTCTCCAAGACATTGAGCCTCGGTGATATATTCGGAGACTTTAGTCTTGAAAGCATCATTTCTCCAATATTCTTTCCTATTTCCATATACATTTCATCTACATAGGTTATTTTTAAATCCAATACATCCTGAAAGCTGATGGCACCAAAAGAAACCAGGGAAATATCTTCAGGAATTCTCACATTAAGCTCTTTTGCCTTTGCAAGAATACCCTCTGTAATGTCCGCACTTCCTGTTACAATGGCAGTTGGACGATGCGCATTCTGCATAATTGCTTCAAAAGAACGTTTGCCATACTCCTTCGTAAATTCACCAAAATATATATTCTCTTTCCTGGCCACTACATCCCAATCAAAATATGCGCGCATGTAGCCGATATAACGGTCAAAGTTTGTGCTTAAACTCTTTGCACCGCTAATCACGGCAATATCTCTGTGACCTTTTTTAAGCAGGTACGTTACCGCATCATACATAGAGCGCTCTTTGTTTACATAAACAGTATCACAAAGATGGGACAATGTGCTTCGGTCAAAAGAGATTACCGGACAAGAAATAGATTTAATAATCGTTTCAATATCATTGGATACATGGCAGACTACAAGCCCATCAACCCTTTTCGCATGCATCATTTCTATGGCATCTTTTTCTTTTTGACAATTGCCGTCCGTGCTTGCCATAATAAGAGCATATCCTTCAGGGTTAATTACCCTTTCAATTTGTCGAATGACTCCGCTAAAGAATGAGTTCGAAATATCCGCAACAACAACACCCACCGTATTGGTGATATCTTGTTTCAAACTCTTAGCAATCTGGTTTGGCTTAAAATCCAGTTTTTTAATCGCTTCCTCTACTCTGATTCTAAGCTCTTTATCAACCGTTTGAACATTGTTAATCACTCTGGATACAGTGGCTACGGATACATTTGCCTCTTTTGCAACATCTTTAATCGTCATTTGACACTCCTGTAATCGGTTTCTCATAATTAAAAATTATACCAAAAGTATATTTCGTTACAATATTACCATTATAATTATGGAATGTCAACAAATAAAACCTCATTTTTTAAAATATATTGTCAACTATAATTACTATTATGTGAACTTATAGCAAAATTGTATCAAGTAAACGGTTTATCTCATTTATTTTACACTTTGCTCGCTTCCATTGACTTCTTTTACCGGTTTTATTTGTAAAATTTCTTAAATACCTCTATCAAATAACAATCCATACGTCTAGTCTACCAAGTTTATAATTATATTCTATACCTCTTCAGTATATGGTATAATTGATTCAAGAGAGAAAATTGTAATGAATATCATCATATAATATTTTATTAAAGAATTAACTTATGGAGCGGAGATGTATTATGAAAAAAATTATAATAGGGATTGTTTGTCTTATTGTGATATCTTCTTTCATGGCTTGTCACAAAATCACCAAATCGGAGGATGGCATAGATAACACAACCCCGGGTATAGAAGAAAAAGACAATATTTCGGATGACGCTGAAGAACCAAAAGTGACAGCATCTATTTCTGATGAACAGATTTTTACTGTTAAGTCAGAAGATGAAAGTATCATCATTGATGTAACTACGATTAATGATATGTATGAAAACAGGATTAAAGAGATTTCAATTATTAATAATGGTGTTACCCTAAATACCATCGATACTATCATCGGGTATTACGACGGTGTTACGATTGATACGGCGGCATCCTTGGCATTAATAGAGTACCACGGAAGAAAGTGGATTGATTTTGCATTGCTGGATATCACGAACGGTCAGATAGCATATATGGCTTCCTTTACTCTTGAAGATGTTAAATCCGTATACCGGAATAATGGTATGATGAATTATGAGATAAATGAAGATGATGTTATTGCATTTTACTGTGATAAGATAATTGATAATGACTCGATTATAATATCTTACCAGGTACGTGATACGAATGATAATTTGCAAAGCGGTAATTTTGAATACATTCTTTCCAAACGGGAATTTAAAAATATGCAGGATAATTCACACAGCGTGCAGGCCCAGATTAAAATCATCGCTGACCATATTGATTTATGGGCTGTATCCATGGATTATGCAAATGACCAGTACAATTATGCAGTAACAGATTTAGATGATAACAAAAGGCTGGAGATTATTGCATCAAATATCGGCGGAACAGGAATCTACACCTATAGCAGCTTCTATGAGATTAATGAAAACTTTGATGGATTGGTTAAATGTGAAACCAACTTTACCGAAGGAGATTCTGAGGCTGATATTGCTGCGGATTCAATACCTGGTTATTATGACCCTAAAGCCAATATCATGTATTACATTTTTGATGAT
>JAEZXP010000240.1 GCA_023419655.1 Bacillota bacterium
TCCCTACTCTGCTCACCGTATGAACAATATCTTCCTTCTCCCCATAGGATACCGTGGGAAGCGGAGTAATATCCTCCAGATATCCATTTACGATATATTCAATTCGATACGGCCATTTCTCTGACAAAATCTTTTTCATACGCTTCGATTCACAGGTGATTATATCACAGTTCTCATACATTGCCACTAATTCCTGATTTGCCGGACTTAGCCTGTCTGCCCAGCTGCTATTCATGTCAAGCTTTAGAATAACGCTTCCCTCCGGATGAAGCTCCTTATACAGAGGAATCATCCTCTGGTTCGTTTCATAGCTGCCAAAACAAAAAAGGATGTCAATCCTATGATAATTCTGCCGGATATAATCACAGGCAAATTCAATCCACTGCCCGGAATTCTCTGCCGAAGGTGCTATATCAACCTCCAATCCTGGAAGCTGCTCCAGATAGGTATACTCCTCTTTTTTAGCTGTCACAATGACTGTCTGCATATCATACAGCTTTGAAAAGGTGTACGGAAGAAGAATACAGTCCTTCATAAACTGCTCATTTCGGTAGTATGTATAGGGACATATATTATAAATTCTTTTCATAGCCTTCCATCCTTACTTACGTTTAAAATTCTTCCTCTCCGTTCTTATTAATTTGTTTCCTGTGATTCATGCATTAATATAGAATCTATAACACCTTTCTGTGTTTTTACGATATCCGATAATTCGGTTGCCCTCAAGGACGCTTTATTGGACATATCCTTATAGTACTCTTTATCATCACAGCATCTCATAATCTCAGCGTACATATCCGTATAGCTTTTAACACTAATTTTACCTCCGCAGGCATAATACACGTCCCCGAACTCCGGAGTTATTGCAGGAATCCCATAGGATAAGGCCTCAAAGCATGACCTTCCGCCGCCTTTTCTTTTAGGATTAATATATATATCCATCAATCTGATGATGGCCTTGGCATGCATCTGATGCCCAATAAAATGTAATTTTGATTTATTTTCATCACCTATCTTCGATGTGATACGGTCTTCATCTTTTACCATTCCAATAAACACCAAATGAATGTCACTTGTATGAATGATTTTCTCAACAAGTCTAATAAATTCATCATCGATTTCCGCGTCCAAACGGTTTCCGACGATACAGCCGATAAAGCTGTCCTCCTCCAGACCAAAATCCTTCCTGCAATAAACTGTAACATCGGAATCTTCCACATAATTAAAATTTGTTTCTATGACAACTTGGTCTTTTGACAAATCCTTTAATGTCTCCTGGTCACTATCTTCTGTATTTCTTGCCAGCAGAACATATTTGGAGCATGTAATGGGAATCTCATAGCTGCATGGTAATGAGGCTGTGGCAGTGAATCCGGTACATAAATCAGACAGCAAACTTGAGGCTCCAATATTATATATCATCAGTGGCCGGATATCATAAATAATAGCGAGAAGCTTTCGATATATTTCAAGGTTCGGCATGAGTGCACCAACCTGGTAGAATTCAAACTCCTCATCCTTATATATAATTTTTGATGTGTCAGCATATTCTTCCGAAAAAGAAAAGTCTGCATGCATTGCCAAATGCGGATTTTTATAAAAGTTCATTTCAGATGAATTGATAATAATTACTTTCTTGTTAAAATTCTTCTGAATGGTATAGCTGTAATCCAACACACGTATGGTTGGCGCATGCTTTATGGAAAGAAATTGACTCGTCGTAACAATAATGCAATCCCGGTCTCTTGTCTCCATCGGCTGATAGGTAAATTCCATACCAAGAGCACTTTTAACCTGCTTAAAAATATAGATATAAAGCTTTCTCAAATTTCCTTTTAATAAATGGACATTAGAATTGCTGAAAGTAGTATGGTTAATAATCCAATATATCTGCCAGCATTCCTCTAATGAAATATGGTTCATAAATCCAATCTCATACAGGACTGTAATTGCCTGGCTCTTTAACATAACGCTGCATTTTTCATTTAAAGTAAGGGAGGCTGCCTGCATCATATCCTTTACTACCGATGGAGAGCTGTATATATCATCATTCATATTATCAAGAAAACTACTGAAAATCTTTTGCCACCTGGCTTCGTCTGCTCTGTTCATATTCTTATTCTCCGTTATTCATTGAATCATAATTAGCGATTGTTTTTAATCACATGTTAAAACATTCTACATTTGTTCCTTTAATCAATACAAAGGGTCTTCCTGCCGGAAGAAGCATTTCTTTTGCAGATTGTTGTGCTGACGGTGCTGCCACAATGATAATAACATCCTTTGGCAAGGTGGAAATGTCATCTGGCTTTATTATAGTCACACCACAGTACTCACCTGTTGCAGCGATATCTATACCCGACACCAATTTGCCATTCGGATATTTTTTTCTCATAGCTTCATCCAGATAAAAGGCTGTTGATAATACAATTCCCCAGACAGCATAACGAAATTTCTCCTTCGGAAAATTAATCTTCTCAACTGCAATTGAAGTTGCTGTATCATAGGATATAGGATAGATAGGTTTTTTACTTTCCCACATTTTTTCTAATTCAAGTCTGCTGGCTAAGGCTCTGACCTTATCAAAGAATACCTGTTTGATTTTTGCCTTATCTTCTTCAAAATCAACCGGTTTCGGATTCCAGTTTATTTCTTTATAATGTTCGCCTGTATATGTAGGAATCAAACGATCAATAAATCCAAATCTGTCTCCAAAATAATTTTTTGCCAAAATAACCGGTATTCCCATTGCAAGACAGGGTGAAGCAATATGAAGCTTTGAGGTTACCACCAATCTGGCTGTATCTCTCAAAAGGTGAATGCGTTCTTCTCCTTTCCGATGCTCTTCATAAGCACCTTCTTCGGATACCCTATTCGAATTGCCGGGGTTATCAAATCTTAAAATGTTTGTCAGCGTTATAGCTTCGTTCTTAATCTCATCCGGGATAATCTTCTTCACATCATCAGGGATATCAATAAAATATACCTTGTCCGCATGTTTTTCTTGTTCTTTAGTTCTTCTTGGCAGCGTTAATGTCAAGCAGCCGCTTAGATAGACATCCACTCCCAGTTCTTTAAGATACTCCATCGTATATACATCACGGCACCCCACTCCGCCACAACTTCTATAAAAATCAAGCTCATCCTGGGGAATTTCTCTGTGAATATGCAATGACATAGGTATCGAATGTACTTTTGCCGGCGGAGGCATAAAATAAGAATCATATGCCAATTCAATATAGTTACTGGCACCATTTACTACACAGATGCACTCCTCTCCATCATAAGTAGAAAAATCATACCTCGGAATCGGAATAATATCTTCATCCGGTATACCCATCTCATGATATAGATTCTTAACAGCATATGATTGTATAGCATCCCCAATATTTATTGGACGGGTTTTCATCTGTTCCTTTATTGGTTTACGGTAAAACATATAACCATACTTCATATTTATGCCTCACTTTCATTTTTATATAAGTCGCCTAATTCTATAATTGCATTATGCATGGTAACACGGCCTCTTGTAGATGGATACATCCGCCAGTCAGCTCCAAAGCAATAATCCAAGACTTCTTCATAATTACGTGGTGCCAAGAAATTCTTCCCTTCAAATTCAAGTTCAATGGTATCGTTGTAATTACTCAAAAGAACAAGCGCTTTATTATACGGATTTCGATCCATTGCAATCCAAAATTTCAGATTGCCTTTATAATTTTTAAAAAAAGTGGCTGCATGTACAAAGTTATTATAGCACTTTTTATTTCCTGGCTTAGCCATTTGCCTGTACCAAAACCTCTTTATAACGGAAGGTTCACTATCAGCCCCTACCGTCGCCCACAAAGCCGTACGCCAATATCTGCATATTTTTGCATGAAACCAATCTAAAAATACATTCGGGGCCGCTGGATACATGGGGAATATATCGATAAAAACTCCTATTTGCTGTTTCAGCTTTGTCCGCCCCGGCTTTGTATATAATGTACCTTTTCTTTCTAAATGCTTAAAGATAAGATGATTATTTTCTTCGTTTTCCGGTGTTCTAAAATAATATTTTTCATTGTCCAATTCTTGTTTTACTGCAAAATCCAGCTTATTATAATCCTCCCAAGGCATTGTGACATCAATATCATCATCCCAGGGAATAAAACCTTTATGTCTTACCGCCCCGAGCAGCGTACCAAAGCTTATATTATATCGAAGCCCATGTTTTCGACAGATTCTATCAAACTCTATCAAAAGCTCAACTTGAATTTGCTGGACCCTCCGCAAATCCTCATATCCGTTTAATGCCAATTGACTCTTATTTCTACTTAATGCCTTATTAATTACATGCTGGGGATAGCAGTTAATAATAAATTTCGGTGTTTCTGACACATAACACTTCACTCCATTGAAATTAATTAGCTTTACATTTGTCCATACCTCAGCGGTTGCATGCATGGATTCCTTTTCTACTACCCACGGAAGAGAATTTCGTTCCTTATTATTACGTGAAACAACAAATGGATAAAGTACATACTTTGATATGGGATTTTTCTTAAGTACATTCAAAACCTCTTTTATCGAATACTGATTTCTTTTCTTTCTATAGTGATTTGATATCAATCTTTTTTTTGATAATCTAATATAGCTTAATAAAGGCTTTCCTTTCAGCACGGCTCTGGCATTTATGGCACCCATCGCATTTTTAAAATATGTATAGGTTTTCTTCCATTCTTTTTTTGTGGACCCGGCATAAAACAATGGTACAATAATCATGCGGGTACCGTAGTAAAAGGCATCCTGCTTTGATTTTTGATTTAGCTGCACATTCGCGTGCTTTATAAACCAAAGTTCAAATGTATTAAATTGCTCCGTGTTGGAATAATCGTGTACTGAATAGCCTTGGTTATTGTTACAAAATTGCAGCATCTGCTCTCTTAGAACACAGAAATCCTGATACATAAGCGCAACATATATGATTGGATTATCTTCAGAAAAGGGCAATTGATTTACATATCCAATTAAGGTATCCGCCATCAGTGTATATTTAATATCTTTTTCCCGGCATAGTTCATGTGTAATTTCAAGAAGTTCCAATGCATTTCTATGTGCCTTGTTCAAATCTCTATCCATGTGTCATCTCCCAATCCATGCATATAAAATGGTGTCAAAATGTCTTGCATTATGATGTCTAATTGAATAATCCATTCCATTATGATAGATGGAAATAGCTAATCCCGGTTTATTTATCTTAATGGTTTTTTCTGTGCCAAGAAGTGCTTCATATTCGACATCTTCAATATCCATTTTAATCAATTTTACTTTTTCTCCTCTACTGGTTTACCCCGTAATATCTCATCATTCTTTCAGCGCCTTGCTGCAATGTTAATTGCGGATGCCATCCCAAAGCAACAAGCTTATCTGAACAGCCGGTTACAGCTGACAGTGCTCCTGTTACCTCAATTGTATTTCTTTTTTTATAATCAAATATAACCTCGATTTTTCGATTATGAACAAGAGATGCCATCAGGCTTGCCAATTCCAATACCGTTGCTTCACCTTTTTCATCCACAATATTATATGCCAGTCCTTGCTCCCCCTTTAACAGCACCGTAAGCATTCCTGTAATCGCATCTGTAATATACATAAATGTCCGCTTTGCACTTCCATCACTCTTTAAAACAATCCGATTTCCATTAAGCATCTGTGAAATAAAATCGATATGAAGTCTGCCATCGTCTAATTCCGGCCCCGGACCTACTATCTGAAAGGGCCTTACTACATAAACAGGAAGCCCGTATTTTGCAAAAAAAGCACTGCATAATGTTTCTGCTGCTCTCTTTCCACATGAATAAGCATTACGAACATCCATGGAATCAAGAGCTCCCGCATCGGTCTCCCTTAATCTATTGTTGCTGCTCATATTACCATAGATGTCAACACTACTGATTAGTAAGAATGCTTCACATGGGTTTTGTACTGCCGACTGAAGCATATTTTCGCAACCCTTTACGTTGGACAAAAATGTTTCCACAGGGTCAATATGCCTTGTCCGAATACCTGCCGGACTCGCGGCATGTATATAAATATGTATCCTTTCATCCGTATCGATGGGCTCACAAACGTTCTGTATTAACAGCTTAAAATCATCTCTGCCCTCATAGTCAGCAAAACGGCTTTTTGCACGTTTTTCATTTCTGCATAAGGCTAATACCCGGATACCTGCATTCTTATAATCATTCAAAGCAAGTAAAGTATGTACAAAATATGCCGGAACGTATCCGTTTGCTCCTGATATTAAAACTGTCTTACGATACAGTTTTTCCCATGGAAGATTCGTATCAAGAATATTCATAGCATCTTCATAAATTACTTTTTTCTGCAGCATAAGCCTTCTCCTGTTTCTCAAATAAGGAATGCAACGATTCAGCAATAGCCAAATCCTCCGGATATGTTACCTTAATGCAAAACCGGTCACCTAATACCATGGCGCATTCCACACCTATATTTAAGACCAATTCGCTATCCTCAGTCACATCCATTTGTTTATAATTCTCATCATCCATATAGACCTTATGTCCCGCCAGCAATACGCCATAACGAAAGATTTGCGGCCCCTGCTGCAGATATAATTTTTTCTTTTGTAACGTTCTATTCACTCGTTTTCCATCATTGCTAAATGTTATCGCATCCGTTGCTTTCACTACTGTAATGGAAGCATCATAGGTCTTTATCATCTCGTATTGTTTATCAATTGTTCTTTGGGATACGAATGGACACACGGAGGTCATAATCATAACTGTATCACGGGATTTGGCCGGAATCGCTTGTAAACCCGAAAAAACTGACTGCTGCCGTTCCTTTCCGGGATTTGCAAAGTTCTTGAGTTTTTTTATTCCATATTGCTCGGCCCATCCTGTAATTTTTTTAATCTCACTCTCTTCTGCCACAACACAGATTTCATCTACATTTTTATTTCTCTGTGCCGTCAATAACGAGTAAACAATCATAGGAACACCCGTCAATTCGACAAACTGTTTTGATATCTGTCTATTTCCAAATCTCTGCCCTTTACCACCTGCTAATATAACCGCATAATTCATATAAATTGTCCCTCTTTCATGCAAAATTCAAAAATTCGTTTTCCAGATTTTCCATCAAGCAATTGACAATCAATTTTATCCTTATAAGCCATTTTAAGCTCCCACTTTTCTTTTCCTTCAATCCAGTCTGCCAAGTCATTCGGTTCAACATCACCTGTTCTCCAATTATTAACACTAAGCCGGGTTCTTTTTTTATGATTAATTATTGAGATTAAAACCGGTTTACCTGTTGCACCAAACAACAAGACCACGCTGCTTCTATCCCCATAATATCTATCACACCAGGCAATTGCCCGGTTCAAATCAGCAGTGTCATCATATATTCCATAATTATCTGCCTTGTATGTTTCTACAATGGATTTATACGCCTCAGACAATTGGGGGCGCATACTTTCACATGTAGATAATAGAAGCGGATGTGGCCGCCACCACATAACCACATCATCTTGTTCTTTAAAGAAGCTTAATATATTCCGTAATTTATCTAAGTATTTATCATTGTAATACAGCATGGCATTAATCGTCGTATTCAGCAGTACAACTTGCTTATCAGCAATCTGTTGCATCCATGAAACAGGAAGTTCATAGTCTTCCTTTTTAGAATTAATCACTTTGTCAAATTTGGGAGAACCAAGTGAAATTATCTTTTTATTCAAATCACCGAATAGATTTGAATCTCCAAACTCCTTTTCTATCTCACTAATCACATCAATATAAGCATTCTTTACCCCTTCGGATTGTACAAACACGTAATTCGCATATAGCACTCCATTTGTTGCACACATGCTGTCTATGCTTTTGGAAATACATTTCACACTATCATCCACTACAAAATAAGGAACATAGCACAGCATTTTGCAAACTTCTTTTAAATTTCTTGCATAATAATCAGGATGTACACTCGTTATATAATTACTATTGTCATATGGATTATGGATAAATACAACTTCTGGCATGCGCGTCCGTATATCATATTCCTGCCATGGTATAATTGGTACTTCAGGGGGAAATTCATTCCCTTCATAATGCATTTTACCAAAGCTTCCATCGGGATTTTTATCATAGTAGGGAATAGGTATCACAAAAGCATTACATCTGTCATCATCCTTCGCAGCAATCCATATGCTCTCCAAGCTGTCCCACATGGAGGCCTTATATGGTAAAAACACCACATCCATCTTTTCCTGCGGCAAATCATATTGAATACATTTTTTTATTCCGGATAACGTTACTCTTATATTCTTCGTTAACTTTTTACAGTATGATATATCATCCAGCTTCAAGCTTAATTGATAAATCTGCTCACAATATTCTTCCAGCAGGGTCACAATTGGCTGAGTATCCGCTATTTCACGTATCTCCAGATCATTCCCGGCCTCAATTGCTAATTGCTGGCATTGTGTCAGAATGTCAATTGTTTCTTCAACATTCTTTTCTTTTCCATCTCCTATAAATTCATTTGCTCTATCCAACGTGGCAATCATTTCTAACAATTGCTTCTTTTTGAATCTATACATTTGTCAAACCACCCTTAGACATCTAGCCCCTTCTCACAAATTATATCGGCATTATGGTACTATAATCCAGCCCTTAAAACGAATTCCCAGGAATCTGTCGAAAAGCCGTTCGTTGATTTGTTTAAATCATATCTTTCAATCTTATCCGTGCCGGCTCATAATCTCCGCTCTTTTCATAATATGTCCTGGCCTTATCAACCCGGCCAAGGCACTCATAGATAACCCCTATATTATAATATGCCCGGTAGCTGTTCACCCCGTTCATCTTATATACCTTCACCCGGGTAGCTTTAATAAATTCACCGATTGCTTCCGTGAATTTTGCGTTGTTCATATAGATTAATCCCATTAGATATACAAAATCCGCATTTACTGCAAATTCATCATATACTCCCAACAGCTGCATTGCCATTTCATACTGCTGTGAATTAAGCAGCGCATAACCATAGCTTTCTACCATATCCTGAACGTACTCAAGTCTCGTATCAAGGTCAAAGTACAGGGCTTTTCCAAACCACTCACAGGCTTTTTGATATTCCTCCTGCATATAATAGGATTTTCCTAATTGATAAAGAATATAGGGGTCCTCTCCCTTATCCGACAGCTCATTCAGTAACAGGCTAATATTTCGTTCTGTCTTTTTTTCCCGGGTTTCTAAATCTCCCTCATAACCCTGATGATGAATATGTATAGGCACATCATAGGCTGTACCGGCGGTTACTCCTTCTATCGGTACCACCTGCTCATGAATTCGACCTTTATAAAGATATAACTTTTTTGAGAACAGGCGGCTTATCCTGCTTTTTATAAGATATTTTTCCTTTCCTCTGGAATATTCATTAATAATCAGCAGTCTGCCGATTCCATCCGGATACTGGCGAATTAGCTTCTCCATCTTGGCTTTATCGCAGGACATAACAATCTCATCACTGTCAATCATTAGTATATAATCATTGCTCGCTTTGCTTATAACGAAGTTTCTGGCCGCGGCAAAATCCTGATTCCAGCCGTAATCATACACCTTCTCGGTGTACTTTTTTGCCACCTCTTTTGTACCGTCAGTGGAACCGGTATCCGCAATAACGATTTCATATCCTAGCGTCAATAATTGTTCCAGACAATCTTTCAATATATCTTTTTCATCTTTTACAATCATACAGATTGATATCATATTCGTCTCCATTCCGATGCAGGTCAACATTTACTAATCGGCTTGCTGTGGATATCTGCTCATATAAGCCTCTGCAACTAAAAAATCATCCTCTGTATCAATATCAACGGAGCTTTTTCGGTCCATAATATAAGCATAGGAATTCTTCGAATAAAGCTCCCTGACACCCTGCTCCATAAAATAAGCTACATCGATCATATATATACCGCCATTAATTCGATAATAGGTTTTCAGCTCCTGCCTTGGTAATTCCAATATCTCTTTTTTAATGAACTGATTTAATGATAAATCCGACGGTAATGTATTGGTCCACAAAGGAGAATGGTCAACCTCGCAAACACTTATAACCGCATTGGCTTTCTTATCCTTATACAATTCATAGGCCTGCTTAATATCATGTGAATTTCTTAGAGGCGTAGTTGGTTGAAGCAAGACGGCCATATTAAAGATTCTGCCCATCTGCTGATAGCGTATTAATGCCTCTTTTATAACATCCCAGGAGGATGACGTATCCTCTGCATTCACCTTCGTCCGCAGAAAAGGTACACTCGCCCCATATTGTATGGCAATGCCGGCATATTCTTCAGAATCCGTGGATACATAAACCTCATCAAATATATCGGACGCTAAAGCCGCCTCAATGGTATAAGCCATAAGAGGCTTTCCATGAAGTGGTTTTATATTCTTGTCTTTAAGTCCCTTGGAGCCGCTTCGGGCAGGGATAACCGCAAGATTTTTTTCTGTTCCCATCTTCTCTGTATACCTTTCCTATCATCGAATGCATCGCTCTACTATCTTAGAACTTGATTTTTTGTTAATCTATCTCCAGATTATAAAATCTCTTTTTAAGATTTATCTCTTTCACCATCCGATACTCCCTTAATGTATCAACTATTTTATCCGATGTATTACCGTCACCATAAGGATTTTTAGTATTTGCTATCTTTAGACGGAATTCTTCACTTAATGCCCTGGTAATCCCCTGCGTAATCTCCTCTGTATCCGGCTTACAGGATATAACAGAGTCCGCCATAAGCCTTCCCTTCTGTCTGTCACCTATATTTACTGTCGGTATATGAAAAGACGGTGCCTCTATAAGACCGCTGGATGAATTGCCTATAACAACACTTGCATAGCTTAGTGCACTTATATAACGCTCCATACCCAAAGAAGTAACCGCTGCTGCATTGCTGCGATTTTTGACATAATCATCAATCATCCTGTTGATTATCCTTCCATGGGCATCCGCATTTGCTTTTGTAAATATATACTTCAATTCCGGATGATTGTCACAGGCCGTAAGCAGGGAACGAAACTGCTCATGGACAGCATTGTCCTCCAAGGTTACCGGATGAAAGGTTACCACTGCAAATTGACCCGAAAGCTCCATTCCTATTGAATCAGCCAATTTCCCAAGCGGTATGGGCTTTGTATTCATGATATTCTCTATTCCCATGGCTCCCACTGTAAATACTCTGTCAGGTTCTTCTCCAAGCTGGATAACTCTTCTTCTGTATTCATCGGTGCTGGTGAAATGAAGATAGCTCATCTTGGTAATCGCATGGCGGATACTTTCATCTACCGCTCCCTCCGTGGTTTCTCCGCCGTACAGATGGGCGATGGGAATTCTTGCATTCATGGCCGCACAGCAAACAGCCAGGGTTTCATACCGGTCACCCAGGACAAGAAGCATATCGGGACGCATCTCTTCAAAATATTCCGCGAATCCTATCATCGCCAGACCCATGGACTTTGACACTGCTGCGGGAGAATCCGAACCTAAGAGAATTTCAATCTTTCGGTCAATAATAAAATTATCCTGCTCGATTTCCCGGTAAGTCAATCCGAATTCCGGTGAAAGGTGCATGCCGGTCACTGCAATCCTGACATCAAACTCTGGCACAGTGTTCAGTTTTGCTATAATCGGTTTCAATAACCCATATTCCGCTCTGGTTGCCGTTAATACACAGATTCTTTTCTTCATCATTACACCTCAATACTCTATCATGAATTTTCGCAAACCAGCTTAAAGATTGTACTTATCCGCATTGGCTACAGCTCGATTTTTTCATCCTCCAGAAAAACCTTCTTTGCAGCTTTTCCTAATACCTCATGCCATCTCATAGGGGTTATCCCGTCAGCGGGCCGCTTTGTTGTAATATTATCCTCCGTAAAGATTTCTCCCTTACGGATATCTCTTTTTGCAACGATACTTTTTCTGGCGATTATTCTATTCTTTACTTCGGAAGGTGAGGGCCTTTTCTCTTCACTTCCCAACGCTGTTTCCACATTTCTTATGGCTTTTACCATGGCTTTTAGCTCTTCCGGCTGCAGGCTTGCCTTATGGTCGGGGCCTTCCATCTCTCTGTCCAGGGTAAAATGCTTCTCTATTACAGCCGCTCCCATCGCCACTGCTGCAATCGGTATCTCTATTCCTAAAGTATGGTCCGAATACCCTACCCTTACCCCAAATCTGTTCCTTATCGCTTTCATGGCTTTCAGGTTCACATCCTCAAAGGGTGTTGGATATTGGGTATTGCAGTGAAGCAGCGTAATCATGGAACAGTCATATTCATTGAATATATTTAGGGCTTCTTCTATTTCTTCCATCGTGCTCATACCGGTTGACAATATCACCGGCTTATTGGTTGCAGCAATCTTTGCAAGATAAGGCCTATTGGTTATCTCTCCGGACGGAATCTTCCAATAGGGCATCGTAAAGGATTGCAAAAAATCAAT
>JAEZXP010000258.1 GCA_023419655.1 Bacillota bacterium
GGTATAACCATGTACCCCCGGCACACTTTGCGACAGCCTGTTGTTACAGAATGGAATAGTTAACATGATAAATATTTTAATTTAATTTTAATATAATTTTACTTGACAATATTGCTAACAAGCAATATTATTAACACTATTAGATAATTGACAGGACAGTGAAACTTCAAATTACAAGGAGATAATAGAATGAAAAGGATGGATTATACACATTTGGCTTATGAATTTATGGAGACGATGAATCAGTTTAGAAAGCGAAATATGCATAAGCAGTTTAATGAATCGATGCATGGAGAAATCTTTACTCTCTACTACATTTCTCAGTATGAAGGCAGTGTGATACCCAGTGAAATCAGTAATGAGGCGGGAATCAGTACGGCACGGGTTGCGGCAACCCTGAACAGTCTGGAGAAGAAAGGATTCATTACCCGAAAGATTGACGTTAGTGACCGCAGAAGAATATTGGTGGAGCTGACCCCCTTGGGAAAGGAGCAGATAGAGGGGCATTTTAAGATGATGATGGAAAATACGATAAGTATGCTCAGTTACCTGGGAGAAGACGATGCGAAGGAATATGTCCGCATTATGAAGCGGCTTGCGCAGAAGAATCCGGAGGATTGCATGAAACAATAGAAAGTTACTTAAAAGGAGGACATCATATATGATAAAGATTTTTAAACGGCTGAAAGCAGCAGAATGGATACAGGCCGTTGTCAGTCTGGCATTCATTGTAGCTCAGGTTTGGCTGGACTTGAAGCTTCCGGATTATATGTCGGAGATTACCACATTGACACAAACACCGGGAAGCAGGATGGCAGATATCTGGCTGGCCGGAGGGAAAATGCTTCTGTGTGCTTTAGGCAGCGTTATCGCAGCCGTTATTGTCGGTTTTTTTGCGGCCAGAATTGCCGCATCCTTTTCGCAGAGGCTGCGCAGCCTGTTATTTAATAAGGTTGCTTCATTTTCCATGGAAGAGATTAACCGGTTTTCGACGGCGAGCTTAATTACCCGTTCCACCAATGATATTACCCAGGTGCAGATGCTGATTACCTTAGGACTGCAAATGCTGATTAAGGCACCGATTATGGCGGTATGGGCGGTTATGAAGATTACAGGCAAAGGCCGTGAGTGGTCGATTGCAACGGGATTAGCAGTAATTATTCTGATGGTTATGGTTACTTTTCTGATGATATTTGTTATACCGAAGTTTAAAAGGATGCAGATTCTGACGGATAATCTGAACCGTGTGACAAGAGAAAACCTTACGGGCGTACGGGTTGTCCGTGCATATAATGCAGAAAAGTATCAGGAGGAGAAATTCGAAGCCGCCAACGAGGAACTGACTTCAACCCAGCTATTCACCAATCGCAGTATGGCAATTATGATGCCGACGATGTCACTGATAATGAGCGGCATGTCTCTGGCAATCTACTGGATTGGCGCATATCTGATTAATGGAGCCGGAGCAATGGAACGGCTGGATATATTCTCAAACATGGTTGTATTCTCATCCTATTCGGTTCAGGTCATTATGTCCTTCATGATGCTGGTGATGATTTTTATGATTCTTCCCAGAGCTTCGGTATCTGCAAAGCGTATCAATGAAGTATTGGAGACGGAATCAAAGATTGTGGATGGGCATATAACCGAGGGAGTGGACAGTAAGAAAGGTGAGGTTGTGTTCGAACATGTCAGCTTCAAGTATCCGGAAGCATCCGAATATGTGCTCAGGGATATCAGCTTCACTGCCAGAGAAGGAGAGACGGTTGCCTTCATCGGTTCGACAGGCAGCGGAAAAAGCACGCTGGTCAATCTGATACCGAGATTCTATGATGCAACCGAAGGCAATATTCTGGTTGACGGTGTCAATATCAAAGACTATGTACAAGAGGAGCTGTATAATAAAATCGGATATGTTCCTCAAAAGGCGGTTCTATTCAGGGGAACGGTAAGCAGCAATGTTGCCTACGGCGACAACGGCAAAGAGAACCCGGATATTGAAGATATTAAGGCGGCGGTAAGAATCGCACAGGGAACCCAGTTTGTTGAGAATATGGACGGTCAGTATGATGCGGACATCGCCCAGGGTGCTACCAACGTATCCGGCGGGCAGAAGCAGCGTTTGGCAATCGCCCGGGCAGTATGCCGTAAGCCGGAAATCTATATATTTGATGACAGCTTCTCTGCACTGGATTATAAGACAGACCGGATTCTTCGTTCAGAACTGAAAAAAGAAACGGCAGGAGTAACCAGCCTGATTGTTGCCCAGCGTATTGGTACGATTATGGATGCAGACCAGATTATTGTACTGGATGAAGGAAGAATCGTCGGAAAAGGTACGCATAAAGAACTGTTGAGTACCTGCGGTGTTTACCGTGAGATAGCGATGTCACAGCTAAGTGAGGAGGAATTGGTGTCATGAGCGAGAAGAATGTGAATCAGAATACAACAAGAGGCTCTTCGGGAAGAGGTCCCATGGGAAGAGGCCCGGTGGGAGGCGGTCCTATGGGGGGCGGCGTAGCCGAGAAACCAAAGAATTTTAAATCAACCATGACGAAGCTGTTAAGGTATTGCAGAAGCTATATCGTACCGATTGTTATTGCACTGGCTGCCGCAGCAGCAGGAACAGTTTTTCAAATAATAGGCCCCGATAAGCTGAAAGAATTAACCAATGTAATCATGAAAGGACTTCCGGCACTGATAAACGGAATTCCTGCAATTGAAAATATAGATATGGATGCGGTTTCGAATATAGCATGGCTGCTTGTATTTTTCTATTCAACTTCCTTTGTGCTGAATTATCTTCAGAGCCTTATTATGGCTACGGTAACCCAGCGCATTTCCAAGAAGATGAGAACGGATATTTCACAGAAGGTAAACCGGCTGCCGTTGAATTATTTTGACACCACCAGTTACGGGGATGTCCTAAGCCGTGTCACCAATGACGTCGATGCAATCGGACAGACCCTGAATCAGAGCATCGTGTCCTTAATCTCTGCCATAACGATGTTAGCCGGCTCCCTGTTTATGATGTTTTACAACAACTGGATTATGGCATTAACAGCGGTAGGCTCCAGTGTGGTCGGATTCTTACTGATGATGATAATCATGAGCAAATCGCAGAAGTACTTTATAGAGCAGCAGAAGGACCTTGGTAATATCAATGGACACATTGAGGAAATCTATTCCGGTCATAATGTAGTTAAGGTTTATAACGGAGGAAAAGAAGCGGGCAGGGTATTTGAGGATATCAACAGCAGCCTGTACAAAAGTGCGTGGAAATCGCAGTTTTTATCCGGATTGATGATGCCGCTCATGGGCTTTATCGGGAACTTCGGATATGTAGCCGTATGTGTTGTCGGCGCGGCGCTGGCGATGAATGGTAGGATTTCCTTCGGTGTAATCGTTGCTTTTATGATTTATGTCCGGTTCTTTACCCAGCCTCTGTCTCAGATTGCGCAGGCAATGAATAACCTGCAAAGAACAGCGGCGGCCGGTGAGCGGGTATTTGAATTCCTGGATGAAAAAGAGCTGGAAGAAGAAACATATAAGGTAAAAGCGTTGGAGAAGGTGAAGGGAGAAATTGAATTCAAGAATGTAAGATTCGGATATTCACCCGATAAACCGGTAATTCACGATTTCAAGGCGAAGATAAAAGCCGGGCAGAAGGTTGCAATCGTCGGCCCTACCGGTGCCGGTAAGACCACCATGGTCAACCTGCTTATGCGATTTTATGAACTGGACGGCGGGGAAATCAGCATTGACGGTGTTCCGATTCACAGTATTCCCAGAGAGAACGTACATGAACAGTTCGGCATGGTTTTACAGGATACCTGGCTCTTTGAAGGAACCATTAAAGAGAATATTGTATACAGCAAGGAGGGCGTGACGGATGAGGAGGTAAAGGCAGCTTGCAAAACAGTGGGCCTGCACCATTTTATTAAGACGCTGCCGAAGGGATATGATACGGTTTTGAATGATAAGGCAAGCTTATCAGAGGGACAAAAGCAGCTGATAACAATTGCAAGAGCGATGATTCAAAATGCGCCATTGTTGATTCTGGATGAAGCAACAAGTGCGGTGGATACCCGTACAGAGCGAATTGTACAGGAAGCGATGGACAAATTAACCGTAGGAAAAACATCCTTTGTCATCGCCCATCGTCTATCTACGATTAAAAATGCAGACCTTATCCTTGTAATGAAGGATGGCGACATTGTCGAAAGCGGCAGCCATAATGAACTGCTTGCCCATGGCGGCTTCTATGCGGAGCTGTATAACAGCCAGTTTGAGGTGGCATAATCAAGAGGTAATAAAAATGCACCCCGGGAATCAGATTCAGTCTGATACCTAGGGTGTATTGTATTAACAGGCGATTACGGAATATTTATCTGGGATTTCCCAAAAAGAACAATGCAATGGTTCCCGGTCCGGAATGGGCACCAATCGTCGGACATACATAATTAATTAAGATATCCTTTATATTGAAACGTTCCCTTACAAGGGAAGCAACATATTCGGCATCCTCCAGGCTGTCTCCGTGACTGATGAACACGGTATCATTCTCGCCTTCAAAACCGGGGATTTTCTTTTCCATCTGGTCCACCAATGCGACCAGCGCTTTTTTTCGCCCTCTTACATTGTGCAGAGGAACAAGCCGGCCTTCATCATCAACATGAAGAACGGGCTTTACATTAATTAAGGAGCCTATAATAGCTGCAGCCTTGGATACTCTGCCTCCCCTATGGAGATGGTGCAAATCATCTACAGTGAAGATATGGCAAAGATTCAGCTTATTGTTCTCCAGCCAATCGGCTATCTCATCCAGGGACTTTCCTGCTTCCTTCATCTGTACTGCTTTATAAACAAGAAGTCCTTCTCCCAGAGAAGCAGATAAGGAGTCTATAACCTTGATATTGGCATCCGGCACTTCATCGACAAGATCTCTTGCAGCGGTTGCAGCGACGGAACAGCTGCCGCTTAAGGCAGAAGAGAATCCGATGTGCAGAATATCATATCCCTCATTCAATAAACCGGTAAAAACCTCTCTGGCAATATCAGGATTAATGGCCATCGTGGTTGGCATAGACCCGCCACGCATTTTGTTGTAGAACTCCTTTGGTGACAATTCATTCTTATCACCATATACGACATCATCAAAGTTATAATATAGTGGGAGTAATTTCAAATTATGCTGTTCAACATATTCCTGCGGCAGATCACAGGTAGTATCCGTAGTGATAATAAACTGCTTCATCTCAATTCACCATACCTTTCGATAGTTAAGTATCTTTTCTGCAGAGACGCCATGAAGATTGTTTCTGCTATCAACATGACCGTAAGTAGTTTTAATTACGATATGATAGATTGTACCATACTACACCATATATGTAAAATATTAATTTATGAAAAATTTTCTAATAAATAAAAATTCCCGTATCCGTATTAACAAAATCACGATAATATGCTAGTATAAACAACGTACCAAATAAACTTGTAGAAAGGTAGCAGAACATGTTGAAAAATATTATGTGCTTTGGTGATTCCAATACGCATGGCTTTATAGCAGGTACCAAGGGAAGATATGATGAGAATACCAGATGGACCAGATTGCTGCAAAAACATTTAGGCTTAGAATATTATGTAATTGAAGAGGGGCTTAATGGCCGTACCACCATATATGATGACGATACGATGAAGAATGTCAACGGAAGCCGGTACCTTGAGGTATGCATAGCAACGAACAGACCCCTGGACTTGGTAATCATCATGCTTGGAACCAATGATACAAAGGAAAGATATCATGCGGAGCTTTCAGATATTTCGAAGGGCATGGAGAAGCTGATAACGATGCTTCGTAATCCGGATATTTATAACAATGAGATATTAATTATTTCACCTGTTCATATAAGTGACAAAATCGTTGATTCAGAGTATTGTGAATCCTATGCAGGCCTTAAGGGAGCGGAAAAATCCCGGAAGCTGGCAGCGGAGTACAAAAAGCTGGTAGACAAATACGGATGCCATTTCATGGATGCGGCAGATTATGCGGGGACGGATGACAGGGATGCAATACATCTGGATGCCAAAGGACATGCCGCCCTGGCAAAAGCGGTATACAATAAGGTTAAGGAGATAGAGAAAACAATATAGATAGATACGCATATTTTTCATTTTACGTAGGAGGATAAATCCTCCGTTGTAAGTAGTATATATTTTTTGTTTTACGTAGGAGGATTTGGTGGAAAACTGGGAGATAAAGAACATAAAGGCGGATTTTGCACAGATAGCAGAAAAATGTAATGTAAGTGAGGTTCTTGCCCGGTGCCTGGTTAACCG
>JAEZXP010000020.1 GCA_023419655.1 Bacillota bacterium
CTATGAACTGGAGCATAAATACACCGGTTACATGATTTTTGTAGAAGCATTGCTGCGGCAATGCATCGTTAAAATTGTTCGAAATTATGAGAGCAAAAAAGAATCGGAAATTCATTTCCCATCCTCCAATCTTGGAGACAGAAAATATATCATTGTAGAAGAAAGTTTCTTGTATGATTATGAGATTATTACTTTAGACATGCTTTCCAAAAGGATAGGACTCAGTGCCCGTCAGACTGAACGTTTTTTAAAGGATTACTATGGGAAGACTTTTTCACAGAAGAAGTCGGAAGCAAAAATGTCAATGGCTAAGATTCTTTTAAATGACCCGAGCATGAATATTTCTGAGATTGCCGTCCGCTTAAACTATTCGTCAGCAGAGCATTTTGCATATGCTTTCAAGCAGTATTATGGAACTTCCGCAAGCGAATATCGTAAGCAGGTTTTATAGCTTTCACAGAAAGATATCTGAACAGTCCACGGCCTCTGATGCTGATTAAGCATCCATGGGCCTCTTTGCCGGACTGTCCGTATTATGGATGCTTTAATGGCACCCGGTGATTATATCCGCTTATAAGAAATGTGCAAAACACATTGATTATCCGGTATATTCCTTCATATATTCTCCGTGGGCCAGAATCATCTCATCGCACATCTTTACAATATCCTCCATCGATAATTCCGCTGCCGTATGGGGATCGAGCATGGCTGCCTGGTAAATCTTTTCTCTGCTCTTTGTACGGGCAGCTTCTATGGTCAATAGATGAACATTGATATTTGTCATATTCATCGCAGCCAGTTGTACCGGCAATCTTCCTACATGGCATGGATAAATTCCCCGTGCATCCACCAGACAGGGAACCTCTACGCAGGATTCCGGGGGCAGATTATCAATTAGTCCTGTATTCAGGACGTTACCCCCTATTTTAAACGGTCTATTCGTGACGACAGCTTCCATTATATACGAGGCATATTCATGGGATCTTTCATGGGTTATCTTCCCATCCTTCAGAATACTATTCTTTTCTTTCTCCCAGCCCTCAATCTGGCTGATACATCTTCTGGGGTATTCATCCAACGGAATATTGAACTTTTCAATGAACTGCGGATATCCTGATTTTATAAAAAAAGGATTGTACTCCGCATTATGCTCACTGGATTCCGTACAGTAATAACCCAGATACTTTATATATTCATATCGAATCATATCATGGTGCTTCTCTGTACTGTTTTTCAAAAGCGCACGTTTTTTTATCTCGGGATATAAATCCATCCCGTCCTTATCACGTATCTCCAAAAGCCATGCCATATGATTAATGCCTGCAATCAGGTCACTTCGTCCTTCCAGCTTATCCTCCATATCAAGACCTTTAAGCAAATCATGGGAGCAGGTCTGAACACTGTGGCATAAACCGACGGTACGTATCTTGGTATACCTTTGCATATACCCCGTCAATATCGACATGGGGTTTGTGTAATTAAGAAACAGTGTATCCGGACAAACCTCTTCCATATCCCTGGCAATATCCCTCATCACAGGAATTGTCCGAAGACCCCGCATGATACCTCCAATTCCTAAGGTATCGGCTATGGTTTGCCTTAAACCGTATTTCTTTGGAATTTCAAAATCAATCACGGTACACGGATCATAACCACCCACTTGTATGGCATTGACTACAAAATCCGCACCCCTTAAGGCATCTTTTCGTTGTTCCTCACCCAGATATGTATTAATCCTGGCTTTTGAAGAATTGATATTTTTGTTAATTGCCTTCAGAATAATTTCTGACTCCTCCAACCGCCTGGCATCAATATCATACAAAGCAATCTCCGCATCCTGTAAACTTGGCGTACACATACAGTCACCCAATACATTTCTTGCAAAAACAGTACTTCCGGCACCTAAAAAGGTTATCTTAACCATATATACATCTCCTTATATATTACAATTTAGAGCTACTCTACTCCATAAAACTCCTTCACGTCAAATTCCCAGTATGTATCGGTCAGGTCGTTTGTCGGAAGCAGTTCCATCATAACAAGATGATTACATTCAATATCCATTGTGACCGTTATTGTGCCATCTTCTGCTATTATTTTAGAATCTGCCCTCAATGGATTTGCTGCTTCCCGGAGTATTCCCGCCTGCTCTTTATTCAGTGTCCGGGGCTTACCCAGATTACTCCATGTCTGGGCCGCATTGCCGTATTTGCCGCCCACATCTTTTGTAATCCCGCAGTAATTGGTTATATTTGCAGGCAATGATATCTCATACGATACTGTTTCAAGTGTTTTTCCGTCTCTGGGATCATGGTAGCTCCATCCAATGAGACAATATCTGCCATCGTCGTCTTTCGTGACCACAATATTATCATCCCGGTAAATTAATTCCTTCCCTGCCTTTGAAAAGAATTCAAATGTATAAAATGTAGGTTTTGGAATCGAGTAATTTGCAACCAGACCGAATCCACCATGGAAAACTGCTGCCGGAACATCCTTTTCCTCAAATACATCACTAAAGGTCCAGTACGAGTAAATCTGTGCATAATCTCCGGCCTCACTTAATACCCGCGCGATAAAGGCCGCATTAAAAGCCGTGTCATGGACCGGACAGGTCGGGTCATAGGAGCTGTTGAATTCCGTAATATGCAGCTCTTTATCTCTTACGGTATCATATTGGTTCATAATATCTCTGGTAAGCTTAAGTTCATCAATCATATCCGTGGCATCCACCATCTTCTGATAGACATAATGTCCTACTCTCTCGGGCTTTTCTGCCATATAGCAATGTCTTGCAACAAAATCCAAAGGAATCTTATTGTCCTGACAAAACTTAAAAAATGAATGAAGCCAGTTCTCTGTATCGACTCCGCATATTGCCGGTCCCCCCACTCTAAAGCCGGAATCCACTTCTTTAATCACACGGGCCGAAACCTCATACAGCTTAAAATATTCCTCCATGGTACCTGCCCAGAAGCCTATATTCGGTTCATTCCATACCTCAATCGGCCATGTTACAACCTCATCCCTTCCGTACCGTTCAATTAAATGAGTTAACGTTACTTTTATAAGCGCTGCCCACTTATCGTAATCCGACGGCGGCGTAACATTCCCTTTCCAATAGAATATCGTCTGTTCTCCGCTGGCCAAAGCCTTTGGCATAAAGCCCAGCTCAAGATAAGGACGAATATGGAGTTCAAGGTAGGAATCCACAATGCGGTCAAGATAGGTAAAGTTATAAAAAGGAACCAACTCCCCGTTCTTTTCAACTTCCCGGTAGATACCCACATCATCACAGAACAATCCATGTCCTCTGATAAATGAAAAATTAATTTTCTCCTGTACCAGCTTCAAATGCTCTTGGTATTCCTGCTGCAATGCCAGACCCATCCGGCCTGTTCCCACAGAATAAGTTGCATAATTAAGAAAAGGCTTTCCTGTATCTGACAACTGTAATTTCTTTTTCATCGATAATGCCTCCTGTCTTTTTTGGTTCATCGGGTATCCGGTGATTCTATTTCACTCTGTAACGCAATACATTCCAGCTAAGCGGCGGTAAAATCACTTTATCTGTGATTTTTATTTCCTTCGGTACTATCCGCTCCGGGTTTTCCAATGTGTTCATTGCAAGGGGCTGTTCGTCATGTATCTGAATATGCTCGAACAGTTCTGCATGATTAAATTGCAATGATTCTTTTAATACCACACTGTCACGAGGACTTAAATTTGCTGCAAATACTGTAACAATCCCTTTCTCTTCATTGTATACTGCCGCTGTTTGGATATATGGCTGCTCACCATAGCCGTCGGTTTTTTTCTCCGGGCTTTGCAGCCCTGAGCGAAGAGCCGTTCCATTCGCATAGTTAGCTACGTGCCAAAAAGGATAATAGGTTGTCTGTTTAAAAGCACCGCCGTCAGGCTCCGCTCCAATCATGCTGGGAATCACAATCGATTGACAGGCGATTTTTACCCGGTCACACTTATTAATAAAGGTAATAAGTATGCTTCCGAATAAAACGGCATCAATTACATTCATGCCTCTGACCCGCTGACCTTTTTCAGGGATGTTCCTTTCACTCCAATCAAGACCTTCTGCCTTTGCTGTCTGGCTGGATATAATCCCCCATTCATCAAAACAGATATGGATGGTCTTGTCCGAGTATCTTAATCCTTTTACATAGTCAGCAGCGGCACATACGGTATCAATAAACTGTGCCATATCGTTTGCTATACACGGTAAGTCTTCAACCGTAAATTGAGCAGGAAACACGGTTCCCTTTACCGCCTCCGGATCATAGCTGTAGTAATGATGCAGGGATAAATAATCAATCTGCTCATAGCATTCCTCAAGGACAACCCTGTCCCATTCCGGAAAAGAAGGATGAGATTTGTCATTTGCGCAACTGCCACATGCTACCAGCTCAATATCCGGATCCACGGCACGCATTTGTTTTGCTGCCTCATAAGCAATTCTTCCATATTCCCTGGCTGTCTTTTCTCCCATCTGCCAAGTACCGTCCATTTCATTGCCTAAGCACCACATCTTAATATTATGGGGTTTGTCATGACCGTACTCTTTACGCAAATCACTAAAGTATGTACCTTTTTCCATATTGGTATACTCTATCTCATATGATGCTTCTTCCGGTGTACCGGTTCCAAGGTTAACCGCCAGAATCGGTTCTGAGCCAACCTTTTTTACCCAGTCCGTATATTCATCAATACCCATTTGATTTGTCTCGGTTCTTTTCCACGCTTTATCATAACGTACCGGGCGCTGTTCCTTCGGTCCAATTCCATCCATCCAATTGTACCCGGATACAAAATTGCCTCCGGGATATCGAATTGCAGTTGAACCCAAATCCCGCATCAGCTCCAGTACATCTTTGCGAAATCCCTGTTCATCCGCTAAAGGATGCGCAGGATTATAGATGTTGCCATATACGATGTCTCCGATTGGTTCGATAAATGTGCTGAATATCCGCTTGTCTACTTCCCCGATAATAAAATCTTTATCCAGTTTTAACCCGGCCTGCTTCATTCCCAGCTCCTCCTGCTTCTATAAGTTGTTGATAACCCCTGAATTAGCGAATAAGCTTATATTTCAAAGCGAATCACATTCCATGAATGCTTATTTAATAATGCTGTGGCAGAATCCGTGCCAACCTTTGTCACGCCATTCGTATGGGGTACTACATTGTCAGGATTTTCTGCGGTATTGGTGGCTTTCATATCATCATTTTCAAGCACAATATGCTCGATTAGCTTTGCATTTGTAAAATCCCGCAAATCAATTTCAAAATCAATATTTTCTTCCAATGAACGATTGACAGCGAATACGGTTAATTCTCCTTTTTCCTCATTCAGTACGCCGATTGTCTCTATGTAGGGTACATCTTTCAAACGTTCCGTATTATATTTATCACAGGATACCACCGGAATAAAAGCCACACCCCTGCCATAATTTGATGCATGCATAAATGGATAGAAAATCGTCTGTGCCCATGCACTGCCTCCATTTTCCGTCATAATCGGTGCAATAACATTGACAAGCTGTGCAAGGCAGGCCATCTTCACACGGTCACAGTTCTTTAACAATGTAATGAGAAGGCAGCCGACAACCAGTGCATCTTCAAAGTTATAGATATCCTCTAATTGATGAGGCGCAATCTGCCACCATTCCAGCTTCTTGTCTGCCTCATTGCTATGGAACCAGACATTCCACTCATCAAAGGATAGATTAATTGTCTTATCCGAATGCTTGACCGCTTTTACATAATCGCAAATGGCGATAACTGATTTGATGAAGTTATCCATATCAATCGAGCAGGCAAGATAGGCTTTTGTATCATTCTCACGGTTTCCATAATAATTATGAAGCGACACATAATCCACATAATCATAGGTATGTTCTAATACCGTAGCCTCCCATTTACCGAAGGTAGGCATAAAGAGACCGGAGCTGCCGCAAGCAACCAATTCAATGCCCGGGTCCAGCTCTTTCATAATCTTTGCCGTTTCACATGCAATTCTGCCGTATTCTTCAGCCGTCTTCGCTCCTATCTGCCAGGACCCGTCCATCTCATTTCCAAGACACCATACCTTTATATTAAAGGGCTCTTCGAATCCATTGGCACGGCGCATATCACTATAATAGGTTCCTTTCGGGAAATTACAATATTCCAACAGATTACGGGCATCGTCCGGCCCTCTGGTTCCTAAATTAACCGCCTGCATTACTTCTGTGCCGGCACGCTTCGCCCACTCCTGAAATTCATCGATACCCACCTCATTCGTCTCAATGACATGCCAGGCTAATTCTGCACGCCTGGGGCGCTTCTCTTTTGGACCTGTCCCATCCTCCCAATTGTAACCGGACACAAAATTACCTCCCGGATACCGTACAATCGGAACATTGAGCTGCTTTACCATCTCTATAACGTCTTTTCGAAAGCCCATATCGTCTGCTTTTGGATGTGCAGGCTCATATACACCGTTATAGATTGCTCTTCCGAGATGTTCAATAAACGAGCCGTAAATCCTGTTATCGATTGCTCCTACCGTAAATTCCTTATTAATTATTAACTTTGCCTTCATACACTTTGTTCCTTTCAATTTTATATCTTTTTTATATTGCTTATCTTCTTTTACCATAAATTTGATATATTATCAATACTACGATACCTGCCAGCATAAGAACTGCCGTAAAAGAAAACATCGTCTTATAATTATATACATCCGAGATTTTGCCTCCGATAATCGGTCCAAGACCCTGCCCGACGTCTGCTCCTATATAGTATGTACTCGCTGCAGCACCAATCCTTGCAGCATCGGCTTTCTTAATACAGGCCGATTGCAGGGAAAGCTGCCCGGTTCCCTGTCCTATTGCCACCAATACCGCAGCAGCCAGTACCATGGTGATATCTCCCGATATACCAATCATAAACATGGACATACCCGTTACCGACAACGACATCACTGCAATCGGTGTCAGCCTGGATTTGTCGATTAGCTTACCAACCAGAAACCGCAATATAAAAAGTACGACTGCATTCACCGAAAAGAATAATGCAATATTGGTAATTCCTCTTTCCTCTCCCAAAAGTACTAAAAAAGAACTCGTAATACCATTTCCCAGGGAAAACAATCCCGAAACCAGGGCATATACCATACAATTTTTCACAATCAGGTTTTCGAGCCGCATGGAAGAACGGATTGTTTTCAAGCCTTGATATGCTGTCTTTTCTACTCTTATCGAAAAAAGCAGTAACACCGCCAATACCGTCAGCATGGATATAATCATAAATAGATTTTGATAGCCATAGCGCTCTTTTATTATAATTCCTATATAAGGTCCGCATATTCTGGATATGACCTGCCCCAGCCCAAAATACCCCAACCCCTCCCCCAGACGTTCTTTTGGTATATGTTCGCTTACCAATGCCATGGAAGCTGTACTGCTGATACCAAATGACATACCGTGAAGCACTCTGAAGAAAAGCATAATGGGAATATTCCTGGCAAAGGCATATCCAAAAAACGACAGGCAAATCATGATGGTAGAAAACACACATACATTTCTTTTGTTTAGTATATCCAGTGCCATACCGCTAAAAGGCCGGATTACCAAGGCAGACAAAGAGAACACGCCTGCCAGCGTCCCTGCCAGCGTCAGTCCGGCACCCAGGGATACGGCATACGATGATACAATGGATGCAATCATACTAAAGCCAAAGGCCGTGATTAAATTTACCAATGTCAGCAATATGTATGTTTTACCAAATAGTTTGTTCGATGACTTCATTACCATTTGAATAACAATTGCAGCATGTCGGAAGCACATTTTCTCCAAACATCCCATTCATGATATCCGGGATAGGTTTTTACCACCATGTTATATCCTTCCGATACTAATTTTTCTGCCCTGGGTTTTGCTTCCTCAAGCATTTCTTTTTCCTCTTCGCCCATTCCGACAAATAGCAGGTGCATTTTATTATTAAATATCTCTGCCGATTCAAACGTATCGGAATAATCATAATGACCCAGTGCGTCGACCCCTAAAGCTCCCTGGCTTTTGTAATTAAATCCTCCGCTGAATATTCCCAGCGCCGAGAATATATCCAGATGCCCCAGAGCCGTCATCCTCGCATGAACGGAACCAAAGGATAAGCCCGCCACTGCCCGATGGTCTCTGTCGGCAATGGTACGGTACTTTTCATCAATGACCGGGACACAGTCTTTGCATATCACTTCATCAATATCCTTTAGTATAAATCTATCCTCACCCATATTCTGAAAATTATATCCGCAGTTCATAACAATAATCATTTCCTCACATCTGCCTTCAAAAATCAGATTATCCATGATATAGTTGATTTTTCCCTGCCATAACCAGCCGGTTTCATTTTCTCCGCCACCATGCTGCATATAGAATACCGGATACCGTTTCTCCGTGTTCTTCTCATAACCGGCAGGCGTATACACCCAGCAATTTCTATACCTGCCTGTGACACTTGACGGATAGATTTCCATGTGCACAGAACCATGGGGAACATCTTTTAATAAATAATCGGTATACTCCGGGTCCGGAACTTCAATAAAATTTGCCGCAAAAGAGCCTCCGTATCCAATGGGCAGCTGTGTATGAATTGTCTCTGTACCATTGACAAAATAAGTATGGTAGTGAAAACCCGGTCCGACATCCGTTAGTACCGTCTTCCAATATCCAGGCATATCACCCATTGGCTCGAAATCATATCTTCCTGCCATGGAACCGCCAAAGCCTTTTAACTGCACCGTCTCTGCTCCCGGAGCATAATATGTAATCTCAATATTGCCATTATCCAGTACTTTAAAACCGGGGACATTTTCAAACTCCTTAAAATGAAGCCTTCCGTTTCCTCCGGGCACCTTTGCCTGATGAATCGGATCAAAGTTCAAAGCGTGCGTATAAAGCGCCTGATTATTCCTTAATTCTTTATTCATGATAATTACACTCCTTTCTAAAATCCATACACTTACGGTAATGTCTATCATTTCTTAAGAAGAGTATCAATGACTTGCCCATGAATCCTGGCAAAAAAATCGTTTGGATGATTAATATTATTTCCTGTTATATCGATATATCGTTTCCTTTTCATAATAACACGCTGCACATCCTGAATATTCGCGATTACACACCCCTGTCCGCATAAAGGCTCCAGGGCCTTCGCATATTCATCCTGATAGGCATAGAAATTAAGAGGCTCTGTATTAAGCAGTGTATTCGGAATGGATGTGGCAATCAGTATGATTTCTGCATCCGGCAATTCTCTTTGTATTTTATTCTTCAATTTTTCCGTTTTAATTCTATATTCCTCGCCTGGACAGCGGTCATTCATTCCAAATCCAAGAATAACCAAGTCAGGCTTTTCTTTGATTACGAGCTCATCAATATGCGCCAATGCCCAATCGCTATTTTCACCGCTTCTGGATGCATTGATAAGTTCAACCGCTATATTGAATCGTTTTGATAAACTATCCCGAATTAAATCCGCCCATGTGGGTTGCTTTGGCTCTAATTCGTAAATACCTGTGCAATCAAAACCATAAGAAATACTGTCACCATATAATACCACTTTTACTGATTTTTCTGATTGCAGCTTTTGATTAAATCGCGGAAGAAGATTCAAACCGGGTTCCGGTGTATATCCCTGCCATTTCTCTTTCGTTGTATAGGTAACGGCTATCTGCCATTGATAAATAATCCATGGATGTCCTATGGCAGATAGCTTAATATATCTTCCATCTGCTGTGGCAATAGGAGGCAGACCAAAATCAGGCGGAAACTGCTTCTTCTCTTCTTCTGCCTCAGCCAGATTCGTAAAATAAATTCCATTCCATCCCGTTCTGGGTATACGGCTTTCTGGTGTCAGAAAGATATGTCCATCCTTTATATACCAGTCTTTTCCCTCGGCATATTCGATTCTTCCGTCATAACTTTCTACCCTTATAATTTTATCCGGTTCATAGAGAAATGGAGCAGAACATTGACCATTTTCTTCTATCATCGTAAATGTTTCTCTGAAAATCTGCTCTCCTTCCCATATAGACCTCAGATAATCCTTTCTATCATACATCCTATCACTCCCCTGTGTTACCCCTGTTTTCTTGGGTCTATATTATATATCTTATCCGGTTTCAATTCGGTAAAAGGTCCCGGGATACGCATGTCATCATTTACATCATTGCCATAAAAATCTGATGAAACCCTGCTGTCTGCACGAACTCTCTTAACCTCCGACGGATGATATACAAAATAACGCTTTTCCGCTTGATTTGCAAAGAATCGGGGAGTATCTTCCGCTTTCTTAAATTGCAATGTAAAATTTTCCGTATCAATATCAATGTCAAACCAGGCTTCCTGACCGTTACTGTCAAATCCGTAAAACTTTTGCCATGCCGGCAGGTTAAGGCATACTTCCGGCGCAGGATACATCACCCTCAGATAGCCGCCTGTCTGCTTCACATACAAATTACCCTCTGCTTCATTTTTCTCCGTAGGCATCGTAATCGCTGCTTCCTGACATTCATAAAATACATTATTATAGAGCCGGGCATCTCTTGAAGTTCCTCCCCTCTCCATTCCTGACATGCGGAATGAAACAGGCTTGGCAAAATATCCTGCACCTCTGCATCGGCCAATCAGGTTGTTCGCTATATAAAGGTAATCCGTGCCTTCTCCATAGATTGCATAACCATTTACCACATTGTCCTCCACCAGCTTGTACCATCCTGATGAACCTTTTTCTTCTGGTACCTTATCGGAATCAAACCGTCCTTCCACGTTCCAGAAGATATTATTATCAATCATATTGGTATCATCTTTGGTACATTCAATAAAGATTGCCTCTCTTTGCTCGATACCATCCAAAAATAAATTCTGGGTGATTCTGTTGTTCTCATTGCCGCAATCCAGCCATAGATGGTCCGCCCGTATGGTCTTCGTAAATATGTTTCTTCGTATCATACTGTCAATACTATTATGTGTTTTGATACCTGCAGCTTCCCAGGAGAGCTCCATCCTTTGCCATCCGGTTCCCTGAATCAGATTATCCTCTATCAGAAAATGGGTTGCAAAAAGCCCGGCTATACCGCAAACTCCCGCATTATAAATCTTGCATCTTCTTATAATACTATGGCCTATTTGCTGACCCTCTATTATTTCATGATGCCAACACTCATTACCGATATCAATACCGACTGCATTCGACCAGTCAATCACACAATCCTCAATAATCCAATGATGTCCTCTATAACACGAAATTGCTCCCCGCTGCGGGACAGGTGCTCCCGTCGCTGCATGGGAACAGGTCAGTCCTTTCACCTTAATATAAGATAAGAACGGTATCTCCGGTGCAAAGCACTGTTCACGGCAGGTAATTTCTATCATATGGTTGGAAGGGTCATCCTCTTTCTCTAATCGAAAATGAATGGTTTGACCGTTCGCTTCCACCCAAAAGGAGCCTTCCCGCTGGGATAGCTGATTGTATAATGCCACTTGATGCAATGGCTTTCCATCACAAAAAACCATTCCCCGCCGGTTAAGATACGTCGTCATATCGGTCTTATCATATTCAATAAATAATCTATCGTGTAAAATATTCACCGCACAAAATGGATTATATCCCCTGAAAACATCCGGGTCTAATTTGATTTGCCATATCTGCACGAAATCATTATTTTCCTTCTTACGAAAGCCCGGCTGCTTTCGCCAGCCTGAGCTTTTTTCAAATTTTTCAATAATTTCCGAGGCCTTAATCACAACCTCTCCGTCACCAAACGCTTCATAACCTATCATTTTGTCCGGACCTTCACCACCTTGTGCAGGCCGGACACATTCTCTGTATTCACCGCCATGGATGAATACACGTGTTCCCGGGACAGCAATGGCTGCGGCTGCGTTAATTGTTAAAAAAGGCCGTTCGATGCTGCCGTCATTATTATCCGAAGCCTCCGGATGATTAACCGCTACATGTAATTCCTGATGATAGCTGGGTGCAGCCTCCCAATTCATAAATTCTTTGCCGTCAGGCAGTCTGTCAACTGAACCTCTCATAAGCATCTCCTATCTATTCACGCTTTCACAAAAAGGGGTGCTGAATTCAGCACCCCTTCAGTCTCATTCGGTAACAACTATTCCTTCCTTATGATTAATTACCTTCTAATGCTCTTGCTCTTTCGTCCACCAGTACTTGCAGCTTGTTCATATCAAATTCCACCAATGTGGACCAGTCAAAGCCGTCCAGTTCTTCCTTAAGGTCATTCCAAATCGAATCAAATTCGGCCTGATCTTTTGCAAAAACCATCTTCCAGGACGCATCCTTTACTAATGTACCGCAGTTACTTCTGATTAACGCAATATCAGTAGAATCCGGTTCAAGACTGACATTTACAAATGGTACTACTGTCATTTTATTATTCTTCAGCAGATAATCAACGGGGTTTTCTGCATTAAATCTTTCAGACCATTCTCTGGTTGTCTTTGTCTGGGCTTTCTCAACCTCAGCAGGCCACAGCATGGTTCCATAGCTGGTGTTATTC
>JAEZXP010000110.1 GCA_023419655.1 Bacillota bacterium
CTGTAAGGATATAATCCTTGAACTAATGACAGAGGCGGAGAAATTATTATGGAAAAGATAGCGTATCTGTTTCCCGGTCAGGGAGCTCAATATATCGGTATGGGCAAGGAGCTGTATAACAGCCTTCCCGAATGCAGGGAGGTATTTGATAAGACGGATGAGAGCCTGCGCATGAAGCTTTCAGACATGATATTTGACGGCAGCAAGGAGGAACTGGACCGTACCGAGTATACCCAGCCGGCAATTGTAACCATGTCCATAGCAGCCTGCAAAGCCTTGTCAAAATATCCTATCAAGCCCCATGTGGCAGCAGGATTAAGCCTGGGTGAATATTCCGCCTTGACTGTCAGCGGTGTGTTTCGTCAATCACAGGTTATTCCCCTGGTACAAAAGCGGGGCCGGTTTATGCAGGAAGCTGTTTCAGAAGGAAAAGGGAAGATGTGTGCAATCCTTGGACTTTCGGAGGATAAGATAAGGGAAGCATGCGAAAAGGCAAAGCAATACGGAGTAGTCGAGCCTGCTAATTTTAACTGTCCGGGTCAGATTGTTATCGGCGGTGAGGCGAAAGCGGTGGAGGAAGCCGCCAATATTGCCAAGGAATATGGAGCCGCAAGATGTGTATTTCTTGCAGTCAGTGCACCGTTTCATACCAGTATGCTGCTTCCGGCGGCAGAAAGGCTGCAAAAGGAGCTGGATACCCTGCCGCTTGGTAAGATGGAGCATCCGGTAATCAGCAATGTTACCGCCGATTATATAGACACCGTGGATGAGGTAAAGGGCTTGCTATACCGGCAGGTGATGAGCAGTGTCCTGTGGGAACAAACTATACGAAGGATGGCAGAGGATGGTGTCAGGCATTATGTGGAGCTGGGTCCGGGCAGAACCCTGTCCGGGTTTGTCAAGAAGATAGACCGCAGTCTTAACACGTATAATGTGGAAGACTTAGCTTCTCTTGATAAAACTGTCTCATCCCTGGAATCTTTGCAATAGAGGTATATTAAGAAATGGAGAAGAAGATGCTTAGAGGAAAAACAGCAATTATTACCGGTGCCGGAAGAGGCATAGGAAGGGCAATCGCCCTGCAATTTGCCAGGGCAGGTGCCCGGGTCGTTATAAATTATCGAAACAGTATTACACAGGTGGAGGAATTACTGGATATCATTAAGAATGCGGGAGGCGAGGCTATCGCCGTCAAGGCTGATATAAGCAGGGAAGGCGAAGCGAAGCATTTGATAGAAGAAGCCGTAAAAGAATATAAAACACTGGATATCTTAGTCAATAATGCAGGTATCAATAAAGATAACCTTCTTATAAGAATGACAGAAGAGGAATTCGAAAGTGTAATGGATATCAATCTAAAGGGTACATTTTTCTGTATGAAGCACGCCGCCTCGGTAATGTTAAGGCAGAGATTCGGAAAGATAATTAATATATCCTCGGTAGTAGGGATTGCAGGGAATATGGGTCAGGCAAATTATGCGGCTTCAAAAGCCGGAATCATCGGTATGACGAAATCCGCCGCAAAGGAGCTGGCAAGAAGGGGTATTACCGTCAAAGCAGTTGCCCCGGGCTTTAATCAGACAGATATGACGGATGAGCTGCCGGACAAAGTAAAAGAGGCAAGTATTGCAGCGATTCCCCTGGGCCGCTTCGGCAATGCGGATGAGGTGGCAGAAGCAGTAGGATTCCTGGCTTCGGATGCCGCAGGATATATAACAGGCCAGGTTCTGCAGGTAGACGGCGGTATGATAATGTAATCGAGGAAGTTGTATAGAATATCCATAAATGGCAAGCGATAGATGGCATAACCATAGATGGCATGGAATGGGAGGAAGGTATGAATCATAGAGTTGTTATAACCGGAATAGGAGCTGTTACACCAATTGGAAATACCGTAGAGGAATTCTTTAAAAATGTAAGAGAAGGAGCATGTGGTATTGATTTTATCACAAGCTTTGATACGCAGGAATATGCCGTTAAGCTGGCTGCGGCGGTAAAGGATTTTGACCCCAGGGATTATATGGATTTTAAAGAAACAAGAAGAATGGACCGTTTTTCATGGTTTGCCATAGCAGCTTCATCACAGGCAGTACAGGATTCGGGAATTGATTTGGAGAATATAGATAAAAGCCGGTTCGGAGTCATTGTAGGTTCCGGAATAGGCGGTCTTGAACATATAGAAAAGGAAGCAAAAACCCTGATAGATAAGGGACCAAAGAGAGTGAACCCCTTATTTATCCCCCTGATAATCAGCAATATGGCAGCCGGAAATATTGCGATAAAATTCGGTGCACAGGGCGTATGCACCAATGTCGTTACGGCCTGTGCCACCGGTACTCACAGCATAGGAGAAGCTTATCGGAATATCAAGCACGGCTATGCGGATGTGATGCTGGCGGGCGGTACGGAAGCGTCTATTACACCTCTGGGTATAGCGGGCTTTAGTGCCCTGACAGCCCTGTCCGTCAGCAAGGACCCCCTGCGGGCTTCCATTCCTTTTGATAAGGAGAGAGACGGTTTTGTCATGGGCGAGGGAGCCGGAATTCTGCTGCTTGAGGAATATGAGCATGCCAAAAAACGGGGAGCCAAAATCTATGCGGAAGTTGTCGGCTATGGAGCCACCTGCGACGCTTATCATATTACAGCCCCCTCTCCCGATGGACACGGCGGAGCCATGTCGATGAAGAACGCGATGGAAGAAGCGGGTATAACGCCGAAAGATATTTCGTATGTGAATGCCCATGGCACAAGTACGCCAATCAACGACAGATTGGAGACAATGGCAATGAAAGCAGCCTTTGGAGAAGAAGCCTGCAATATACCGGTAAGCTCCACAAAATCTATGATTGGACATTTGCTGGGGGCAGCAGGAGCAGTTGAGGCGGTTGTATGCATGAAGGCAATAGAGGAAGGATTTATACCTGCCACCATCGGTCTGCGTCAGCCGGATGAGGAATGTGATTTGGATTATGTACCGAATATAGGCAGGGAGAGCCAGTTGTCGTATGTCATGAGCAATAGCCTGGGCTTTGGAGGACATAATGCAACCCTGATATTTAAAAATATGGAGGTGTAGCCGTGGAATATAATGAAATAATAGGATTGATGCAGGAAATGACGAAGACGGGTCTTACCAGAATCAAGATATAAAAAGACGACTTTAAGCTTGAGCTGGAAAAGAATAATGGCATAAGCAAAGAACGAAACCTTTCTGAAAGTGCAATAACTTTTCAACCGTCAGCTGTAGAGTATAATACGGCAGATAGCATAGCATATAATGCGGTTAAAGAGAATATCGTGCAGGAAGAAGAATTACCGGGAACGAAAAAGATACTGTCTCCGATGGTAGGAACCTTCTATTCCCAGCCCGCACCGGATAAGCCGGCGTATATTAATGCTGGGGATGTGGTTAAAAAGGGGCAGACCGTCTGTATTATAGAAGCAATGAAACTGATGAATGAAATTGAAAGCGAAGTAGAGGGAGAGGTTATCAAATGCCTGGTTGAAAACGAAGACATGGTAGAATTCGGCCAGCCCCTTTTCGTAGTGAAATAGAACTGCGGATAGTAATGCCGTGGATAGCATTACCATGCATGGCATAATATGAATGACATAGCCATGAAGGGCATAGTCGTAAATGGCAGTGAAATGAGAGAGAGGAAATTATGAATATCAATGAAATACAAAAAATAATACCCCACCGTCCTCCGTTTCTTCTGGTTGACCGTATTGACCGGCTTGAACCGGGAGTGCATGGTGTCGGAAGAAAATGTGTTACGATGAATGAGCCTTATTTTGTAGGTCATTTTCCAGGAAAGGCCGTTATGCCCGGCGTTATTATATTGGAGGCACTTGCCCAGACAGGAGCGGTGGTAATGCTTTCTGAGGAGAAGAATGCGGGCAAAATCGTTTATTTTGGCGGCATGGATAAGGTAAAATTTAGACGGCAGGTTGTCCCCGGCGACGTACTGATTCTGGATGTGGAAATCATAAAGAACAAAGGAAGCTTTGGTGTGGGTAATGCAACTGCCTATGTTGAAGATGAGGTAGCCGTAGAGGCGGTATTTACATTTGCGGTAGGAAACAGTTCATAAAAAAAATGAACCTTTGGAAGTTTGCACCTGTCTTCCCCGGTGCAAACCTTATAGAAAATAGATTGAATGAAATATAAGGAGATTCAGGATGTTTCATAAAATATTGATTGCGAACCGTGGAGAAATTGCAGTCCGGATTATCCGTGCCTGCAAAGAAATGGGTATCGAGACTGTTGCTGTCTATTCGGAGGCAGATAAAGAGGCCTTGCATGTATTGCTGGCGGATGAGGCTGTATGTATCGGTCCCTATAAATCGAGAGACAGCTATCTGAATATGCAAAACATTATAAGCGCAACGGTTCTTACCGGTGCCACGGCAATTCATCCCGGCTTTGGCTTTTTGTCGGAGAACAGCTCCTTTGCCAGAATGTGCGAGGACTGTAATATTACGTTTATCGGACCGGATGCAGATACGATTGACCTTCTGGGCAATAAGTCGAAAGCCAGAGAGACCATGCAAAAGGCGGGAATACCTGTGGTACCCGGTAGCGATGGAGACATCGAGGATATCAATGAGGCATTGGAGCTTGCAAAGACAATCGGCTATCCTGTTATGATTAAAGCCTGTGCGGGCGGCGGAGGAAAAGGAATGCGGGCAGTATATGCGGCCTGTGATTTGGAAAGAGCGGTGGCTTCTGCGAAGAATGAGGCCAAAGCGGCATTTGGGGATGATAAGGTATATATGGAGAAGCTGATTATTCATCCGAAGCATGTGGAATTCCAAATCCTTGCTGACAAGCATGGAAATGTAATACATCTGGGGGAGAGGGATTGCTCCGTCCAAAGAAGGAATCAAAAATTAATGGAGGAATCACCCTGTCCGGTCATGGGCAAAGAGCTTCGAACCCGAATGGGAGAAGCATCCGTAAGAGCGGCAAAGACAACAGGGTATGTAAATGCAGGAACAATAGAATTTTTACTGGATAATCAGAATAACTTTTATTTTATGGAGATGAATACAAGAATTCAGGTAGAGCATCCTGTTACAGAGATGGTCACTGGAATTGATATGATAAAGGAGCAGATACGAATTGCCGGTGGTGAAAAATTAGCTTGCAGACAGGAGGATATTGAATTTCGCGGTCATGCCATAGAATGCAGGATTAACGCAGAGGACCCGGAGAGAGACTTCCTGCCTTGTCCCGGACTTGTGGAGAATGTGCTGTTTCCGGGAGGATTTGGTGTCCGGGTGGATAGTGCATTATACGGCGGCTATAAGGTGCCGTCCTGCTATGATTCCATGCTGGCAAAGATTATAGCCCACGGTAAAACCAGGGAAGAAGCCATCAGCAGGATGAAGCGTGCTCTTGGCGAGCTGGTGATTGATGGTATAAGTACCAATGTTGACTTTCAATATGAGCTTTTAGAAAGGGATGAAATCCTTTCGGGACAGTACCATACCGGTCTGATTGAGGGAAAGAAGCATTATGAGTAGAAATCTGTTTAAATCAAAACAATACGCAACGACAAAAGTATACCGCTCCAGACCGCAGGACCGCAAAGAGCAAGTAGAAGAAAAGCCAAATGTACCGCAGGGGATTATGACAAAATGCCCGGGCTGCGGGAAGGTTATCTATACAAAGCTTCTGGAGCAGAACCATAAAATGTGTGAATGCGGATACTGCTTTAAGCTGTCGGCAAACGAGCGGCTGGACATGATTATGGATAAAGACACATTCACAGAAGCAGACTATGAATTAACAACGAAGGACCCGCTTGACTTTCCCGGATACGCTGATAAGCTGACAAAGACCCAGGAACAGACGGGTCTTGTGGATGGATTAATAACAGGAAAAGGACGAATCTGCGGCAATTTTGCCTATATAGGAATAATGGATTCTGCATTTTTCATGGGAAGCATGGGAACCGTTATCGGAGAGAAGCTGACAAGAATATTTGAGAAAGCAACGGATGAACGGCTGCCGGTTGTAGTATTTACCGCCTCCGGAGGGGCAAGAATGCAGGAGGGAATCTTTTCTCTGATGCAGATGGCAAAGGTAAGTGCGGCTGTTGCAAGGCATGGTGATGCGGGGCTTTTATATATTACAGTCCTGACGGACCCCACGACGGGCGGTGTTACCGCCAGCTTTGCCATGCTTGGAGATATTATCCTGGCGGAGCCGGGAGCTTTAATAGGCTTTGCCGGACCCCGGGTAATTGAGCAGACCATCGGACAAAAGCTTCCGGAGGGCTTTCAGAGAGCTGAATTTTTGTTGAAACATGGCTTTGTAGACCGGATAGTAGCAAGAGATAAGATGAAGGATACGTTGGGAGCATTACTAAAGCTTCATTCGCGGCAATAATAGAGGTCCGGATTTGTTCGATAGACAAGATTTCCGGTACGCATCGATGATAACAGATTAAAATCAGGTAACATCATAGTTAATGATGATATCAATTGGAAAGGGATATAGGGTAGGGGATATGATGGAATTAACGCCATGGGAAAAGGTGAAATTAGCACGAATGCCAATAAGGCCCACCGGGCTTGATTATATTAATATGATATTCGATGGCTTTATAGAGCTTCATGGAGACAGATTATATGGCGAGGACAGGGCCATCGCAGGCGGACTGGCATCCTTTGAGAATATTGCAGTAACCGTAATTGCACAGCAAAAGGGGCGCAATACGAAGGAGAACATTGAAAGGAATTTCTCGATGCCTCATCCGGAGGGATACCGGAAGGCTCTGCGATTAATGAAGCAGGCAGAAAAATTCGGCAGACCTGTTATCTGCTTTATCGATACGCCCGGTGCATTCTGTGGGATTGGTGCCGAGGAACGGGGCCAGGGAGAGGCCATTGCCTCGAATCTGGCAGAAATGATGATGCTAAGGACACCGATTATCTCTGTCGTTATCTCAGAGGGAGGAAGCGGCGGAGCCTTGGCTTTGGGTGTGGGTGATAAGGTATATATGCTTGAGCATGCCGTATATTCGATTCTCTCTCCGGAGGGCTTTGCCAGTATTCTGTATAAGGATTCCTCGAAAGCGGAGGCGGCGGCAAAGGACATGAAGCTTACCGCCCAGGACTTGTACCAGTTTGGAATCATTGACGGAATTATCCCCGAACCTCCCGGCGGTGCACATAGTGATTATAATTATGTGACAGGCCAGGTCAGAGAGGTTATAAGAGAGGATTTGAAGGAGCTTATGGGACTTTCAGTTGATGCCATGCTGGGCAGACGCTATCAAAAGTTCAGGAATATATAAATCTTTCCTTCTATACAGATTTTATTAATAGATGCTTTGAAAATTGGTACAAGTAATGTTATACTATTTATGATTTATAGGATGGAGGTGATTTGTTGAAAGTAACGATTAGAGACATTGCAAAAGAATGTGGTGTTTCTGTGGCTACAGTTTCTCTTGCTTTTTCAGATAAACCAAACAGAATATCAAAGGAGACAAAAGCTTATATTCTGGAAGTGGCAGAGAGGATGCATTATCAGCCAAACAGGGTAGCGGTCAATTTGGCTACCAAGCAAAGCAAATGGATTGGAATGATAATAAATGATTTAAGAAATACGCATATAGCTTCTTTGTTTATGGCAATTGATCAGGAGCTGCAGCCAAAAGGCTATTCTTTAATCTGTCATGTGCTGTCTGATGATAATTCGAACGAACAGCAAATAATTAAAAATTTAGCTGTTTCCAGTTTGGCGGGTTTTATTTGGGGAAAACCATATACTTTTCCGGAAAATGAAGATAGTAAGCTCATACAGGGATTTATTGAACGAATGGATTTGCCAATTGCGACGATGGATGATTTTGGTTTTAAATGTCCAGGAGTAAATGTGTGTTTTGATTATTATAAAGCAGGTTATATGGCCACAAGGCATTTGATTGAAAATGGCCATACCCGTATAGGATGCCTTACAGGACCTATGAATTATAAGGTTACACAGGAACGATTAAAGGGATATAAAGATGCATTGGAAGAACAGAAAATCGCATTTAATGATGAGCTTATATATAATGGAGATTATACAATGCAAAGTGGCAGTGAAGCTTTACCCTTTCTTCTGGGCCAGCGGACGACAGCGGTTTTTTCTTTTAATGATGAGATGGCTTTTGGACTTTACCAAAGTGCCAGACAGTACCGTATAAGTATACCGGATGATTTGTCGATAATAGGATGTGATAATGTTCCTTTTACCAATGTTCTGGAAGTTCCGTTAAGCACTGTTCGGGTGCCCATAGAGGAGATGGGAAAGGTAATGGGCCAGGAGCTTATAAAAGCGATAGAAGATAAAAGTAATGTGAAGCGGAAAAAGGTATTGTACCAACCGCAACTGCTATTAAGAGGAAGCACAACCAAATGTACAAAGTGAAAAGATGCAGCTGAAATTATTTAGCAATGCATCTTTTTATAACATCATTTGTTAAAACGGTTAACTTAAATTTAAAAAGAATCTATATATAATATATAAAAAATGTGAAATATCAATAAAAATACATTGACAATACGCATATAAATTAGTATAATAACGAATATAACAAGAAAAAAATAAAAGAAGAACATGTTAAACCGTTTAAACATGGATACATTAAGGGGATGAGCAAGTGGATGAAAACATTATCGTAGAACTGCGAAATATTCGGAAGGAATTTCCTGGAGTTGTAGCTTTGGACCGTGTAAATATGAAAATAAGAGAAGGGAGAGTTCATGCCCTGGTTGGCGAAAATGGTGCCGGCAAATCTACATTGATGAAAATTTTATCCGGAACCTATAGCCAGTATGAGGGAGAAATTATATTTGAAAAAGAAAAGATATATTTACGGAATGAAAAAGATGCTTTTAATAAAGGAATTGCAATTGTATCTCAAGAGTTAAATTTTGTTCCGGAATTGAATATATCTGAAAATGTTTTTCTGGGAAGAGAAACGTTGAACCGCTATGGGTTTATTAGCAAAAAGGATATGAGAAAAAGAACCAAAGAATATCTAAACGATATGAATTTGGACTATGATCCCATGACTCCAATGAGCAAACTTAGTGTAGCTCAGAGACAGATGATAGAAATTTTAAAGGCTATATCCAGGGACGGGAAAGTAATTATTATGGATGAGCCCACATCTGCCTTAACGAATATTGAGACTGAAATATTTTTTGAAAAGGTAAGACAACTAAAGGAAAAAGGAATTGCCTTTGTACTTATTACTCATCGTCTGGAAGAGATTTTTGATATATGTGATGACTATACTGTGATTAGGGATGGGCAGCATATAGGCTCGGGTCTTATTTCTGAAGTAACAATGGATGATTTAATAACGAAGATGGTTGGAAGAGATATAGAAGATATCTATCCCCCGCTTTCTTCGCATCAAGATAATGTTGTCCTTGAATGCAGAGATTTAAATAGTAAAGGTGTGTTCAGCAATATTAATTTACAAATAAAGGCGGGAGAGATTCTTGGCTTCGCCGGCATGATGGGAGCGGGAAGAAGTGAAATAGCAAAAGCTATTTTTGGGATGGACAAGCTTGATAGCGGCACTGTTTTAATTAATAATGAAGAACATCCGATTAAGTCTATACAAGATGCGATGAGATACGGAATAGCAATGGTAACGGAGGATAGAGCCACCTATGGTTTTGTAGGAGTTCTCTCGATTAAAGACAATTTAGTTCTTCCGAATAGCAATATGTATATACAAAGGGGCTTTCTTCAGAACGACAAAGTTATTAAGGACACAGATAATATAATGGAACAATTATCCATAAAAGCACCTGGTATTAAAACCCTGGTAGGAACCTTAAGCGGAGGAAATCAGCAAAAGGTTGTATTGGGTAAATGGTTGGTAAGAAATCCCCGGATATTAATTCTTGACGAACCTACGCGAGGTATTGATGTAGGAACAAAGCAAGAGATTTATCGATTGATAAATAGCCTTGCTCAGGAAGGAATGGCTATTCTTCTCATATCTTCAGATATGTCTGAGGTTATCTCTATGAGTCATCGGATTATGGTGATAGCAGACGGTAAAGTTGCCGGTGAATTAAATAAAGAAGAAGCAACGCAGGACAAAATCATGAGAGTGATAATGGAAGGGGGGAAAAGAAATGACAAACAGAATAAATAAATCCCAAAGAATAAAGACAAAAGATATTAACATAGCAGCGATTTATCGTAAATATGGAATAATTATTATTTTAATGCTGCTGTTCATGGTATCTGCAATTATTAATGATAATTTTTTAAAACCACAGAATTTAATCAATATTTTAAAACAGATTTCTGTAGTAACGATTATAGCCTGTGGAGAGACCATGCTGATTGTATCCGGTATGATTGACTTATCTGCAGGACTGATATGTACTACTTCAGCGTGTTTTTCAGCAGGTATATTAGTTGCCACAGGAAATGTTCCAATAGCAATTTTAGTTGGTGTTGCAATTGGTGTGGTTGCGGGCTGGGTGAATGGTTTCATGATTACGCAATATAAGCTTCAGCCATTCATTGCCACGTTAGCCATGACATATGTGGCAAAGGGTATTGTACAAATTTATACAAATGGTAAAGCCATTGGTGGGGTAGAGAAGATTAGATTTTTGGGTCAAGGTAGTATCGGCATTGTTCCGGTTCCCGTAATAATTATGATTATATGTGTAATTATTGTTGCTATTGTGATGAAATATACCAAGTTGGGCGTTGCGATTTATGCAATCGGCGGTAATGAAAAGGCAGCTATTGCATCAGGAATTAATGTGAAGAGAATGAAGCAATTCATCTTTATGCTTAGTGGTGCATTTGTTGGCATTGCCGGAGTAGTATTAATGGCCAGATTAATGTCGGGCCAGCCATCCGTTGGTGATGGATATGAATTTGATGCGATTACTGCAGTCATTGTAGGAGGTACAAGCTTTTTAGGCGGCATAGGTACTGTTTACGGTTCGTTAATTGGTTCGATTATTGTTGGATTAATAAATAATATTTTGAATTTATTACATGTATCCTCTCAATACCAATTGATTGTAAAGGGAGTATTAATTGCCAGTGCAGTAATTGTGGATATGAAAACCAAAGAAGATAAAAAGAGTAAGTAAATTTTAACAGGAGGATTGCTATGAAAAGAAAAAGTTTATTGGTTTTGCTAGTGATGATTATGATATTGGGTCTGATTGGATGTTCAAGTACGAAGGGTAATAAGGATGCTGATGAAGGTGAAAAGTCAAATGGGCAAAAGACATTTTTGGTAGGTTTTGCTAATAATAGTGATACTTACGACTATTGTGCCAAATTCAGAGGATTTTTGAAGGAAGAGACAGAAGCACTTGGTATGAAGATTGTGGTCACCGATGCAGCCGGAGATACGAATGTTCAAAATGGTCAGATTGATGACTTTATTGTTCAGGATGCAGATGTGGTATCAGCAATAAGTAATGATTTGGACGGCTCTGTTCCGGCATTAGAGTCTGCGAAGGCAGCAGATATTCCCTATGTAACGTTCTTAACAAGCGTAAACGGTGGTAATGATTACAGTAAATATATATATATAGGTTCCCAAAATTATGATGCTGGCGTTGTTCAGGGAGAATATCTTGTATCAAATCTGCCCGAAAATGCGGAAATTTTATATTTTACAGGTGCACCAAACGATCAGCAATATATTGACCGTAAGAATGGCTTAATGGATGCGCTGGCAAGCAGAAGCGATATTACTATCCTTGCGGAATATAATGTTGAGAATCAGAAGGACCTTGGAATGAGTACAGCAGAAGATTGTATGCAAGCATTTGAAAAGTTTGATGCAATTGTATGTCAGAATGATGATTCTGCCCTTGGTGTAGTTGAGGCATTAAAATCTTCCGGCAGATTGGACGGAGTCATCGTCATGGGTATTGACGGAAGTGATTCTGCTTTGGAATCAGTAAATGCGGGTGAACTGACAATGACAGTATTACAAGACGCTAAAGCACAAGCACAAGCAGGAGCAAAAGTATTTGCGCAGATTCGTGATGGCGTTGATCCTACTACGATTGAAGATGTCTATATTCCATTTATGGAAGTAACAAAAGACAATGTTGCTGACTATTTGAATTAATTGGTGTGATACATTTGATTACTGCATGTAATCACTTACTTATATAATTACTATCAAATAAGCTACGGTGCAATATTACCCCCCCTTCTATTGCACCGTAGAAAATAAAATAAAAGCAGAGTGGTGAAACAAAAATGAATGTGGCAAAATATAAGAATCCATCTTTGAAGACGAAGGAAAGAGTAGAAGATTTAATGTCAAAAATGACATTTGAGCAAAAAATAGACCAGATAACATGTCTGGTAACAATCACATCGGATATTCCGAATTTCAGAGATTATATACCGGATGGAATTGGAAATGTCGGTGCATTTACAGTTGCTGATAATACGGACTTGATTGTTGAGTATGCATATAAATTACAAAAATTCTTAATGGAGGAAACGAAGCTGGGTATTCCAGCTTTAATTCATTGTGAAGCATGTTCAGGAGCACAATTTACAGATGCAAATGTATTTCCAAGTGCAATTGGACAGGCATCAACCTTTCATCCTGAGATTATACAGGAGATGGCAGATATAATCCGTCAGCAAATGTATGCGGTAGGCTTTCGTCAAGCGCTGTCACCGGTACTGGATGTTGCAAGAGACCCCCGCTGGGGAAGAACGACGGAAACCTATGGTGAGGACCCGGCATTAATAGCTGCCATGGGAAGTGCTTTTGTAAGAGGAATTCAATCTGAAGATATTCGCAAAGGAACATTGGCAACAGCCAAGCATTTTGTAGGGCACGGGATTACGGAAGGCGGCATTAATATGGGCCGTAACCTGGTGTCGGAAAGAGAGCTGTTAGAAGTCCATTGCAAACCTTTTCAGGCAGCTATCACAGAGAGTAATTTAGGTAGTGTTATGAATTCCTATTGTCAGATAGATGGAGAACCTATCGTGGGTTCAAAAAAAATTCTATCCGATATTCTCAGAGACGGGATGGGCTTCAAAGGCTTTGTCGTATCTGATTATGTCTCTGTCGATCGATTGGTCAATCCTTTTTGTGTTACGGATACATTTGAGGAAGCGGGAATTCGTGCATTGAAAGCCGGCCTTGATGTAGAATATCCCAGACCCAAAGGATTTACTTACCAGCTAAAAGAGGCAGTAGAAGACGGCAGATTGGAAATGGAAGTAATTAATCAAGCAGTAGAGCGTGTATTGACAGCTAAATTTGATTTGGGTTTATTCGAGCATCCGTATCCGGATAAGGAAGCGCTTGATTCATTATTGCACAAAAAGGAAACGGACATACTAAACGAAGAGATAGCGAAAGAAAGCATAATTTTGTTGAAGAATGAAAACAATCTGTTACCTTTAAAAAAAGATAAAATAAAGAAGATAGCAGTTATAGGACCTCATGGGGATAGTGTTAGAAGTTATTTTGGCACCTTCTCATATCCGGCTGCACTGGATATGACGATGTCCCGGGAAGAGGATGGTCAAATATTTGAAGAGCCTGGTTTGATTATTTATGATATTAATCAAAAATACAGAGGTGAGGTTCGTGAAATTTCTCCTCGGATAGAGAAAAAAATAAGAGAAGAATTTAAAAACACAAAAAGTGTTTATGATGCAATAAAAGAATATATGCCAGATGCTACAGTTATGTATTCTAAGGGAATTAATTATACAGGTACGGATTTAGGAGGGATGGAGGAAGCGCTAAATTGTGCAGCCCAAGCGGATGTGGTTTTATTGACATTAGGCGGGAAAAATGGATGGGGAGTTACCTCTACAGTAGGTGAAGGCATCGATTCCACCAGCATCGATTTACCTGGATATCAAGAAAAATTCGCAAGGGAAGTAAAAGCGCTAAATAAAAAAACAATTGTACTTCACTTTGATGGAAGAGCTTTATCGAATGAATATGTAGCTTCACATTTTGATTCGATTCTGGAAGTATGGCAACCGGGTGAATTTGGTGGACAGGCATTATGTAAGATTTTATTTGGTGAATATAATCCTGCCGGCAGATTACCTGTAACAGCGGCAAGAAATGCCGGGCAGATACCGATTTACTATAGTTTGCCTAGAGGAAGCGGATATGTAGGTGCCGGCCATACCGGCATGATTAGAAATCCAAATGGCTATATAAACGATACCGCATTTCCGCTTTTTTATTTTGGCCATGGCTTATCGTACACAGAATTCGAATATAGTAATTTACAGATTAGCAATCACGAACCGGGGGCACATGATACAATCCAAATCAGCGTAGATGTCACGAATATTGGAGCATATGACGGCGATGAGGTGGTTCAGCTATACTTCTCCGATGAAGTTTCAAGTATGGTAC
>JAEZXP010000127.1 GCA_023419655.1 Bacillota bacterium
TCCTTAGAGAGAATCACCGCGGCAGATATCAGCTTAATCTATGGGAAGCAAACCGCAGAATACTGCTGGAGGCAGGGCTTAGAAATGACAATATCCATATCAGCGGGATATGCACCTGCTGCAACAGTGAGCTTCTATTCTCCCATCGAAAGACTGGCGGAAAAAGAGGAAGCCTTGCTGCCTTCCTTGCCATGAAGGAAGATAGGGTGTAATTGCAGGTTCACATCAATATGTATGTAGGAGGCCTGTATTTCAGGCTTTAAAGAAAGGTGTTACAATGATGAAGAATAAATCCCATATCATCCGGGAGATTGAAGAAGGAAGTATTGCACAGGAGATGGGACTGGCTCCCGGAGATGAGTTGATTTCCATTAATAATACAGAGATTAAGGATGTATTCGACTACCATTATCTGATGAAGGATGAGTTTTTAACTGTTATCATAAAGAAGCCGGATGATGAGATATGGGAGCTTGACATCGAAAAGGATTATGACGATGACCTGGGTATAACCTTTGAGGACGGGCTTATGGATTCTTACCGGTCCTGCCGGAATAAATGCATCTTTTGCTTTATTGACCAGATGCCCCCGGGAATGAGGGAAACCTTGTATTTTAAAGATGATGATGCCCGGTTATCTTTTTTGCAGGGCAATTACATCACCTTAACCAATATTAGTGATGAGGAGATAGACAGAATCATCTTCTATAAGCTTTCTCCGATTAATATCTCCGTCCATACAACCAATGAAGAGCTTCGGTGCAAGATGCTTAAAAACCGGTTTGCAGGCAGTGCGTTGTCTAAAATTCAAAAACTAAAGGATGCCGGTATCATTATGAACGGTCAAATCGTTCTTTGTAAGGGCTGGAATGATAAAGATGAGCTGGAAAATACCATCCATGACCTGGCTGCTTTTCTTCCCGAAATGCAGAGTGTATCCGTCGTACCTGTGGGAATTACCAGGTTCAGAGAGAATCTTACACCGCTGGAGCCATTCTCCAAAGAGGATGCCGGAGAAGTGATTGAAATCATTCACCGCTGGCAGAATATATTTTTAACCCATTATCAGACCCGGTTTATCTATGCCGGTGATGAATGGTATATCAATGCGGGCCTTCCTATTCCCGATGAGGAAGCCTATGACGGATATCCGCAGATAGAGAATGGTGTGGGAATGCTCCGCTCCTTTATGGATGAGTTTGATACGTATCTTGCGGAGCTTTCCGGCGATAGGAGAGAAAAGGAGATATCTGCGGCTACGGGTGTTCTGGCTTCTCCGTATATAAACCGGATGGCCGGTGACATGATGGAGAAATATCCGAATATAAAAATTCATGTCTATACAATAGAAAATGAGTTCTTTGGTAAGAATATTACTGTTGCCGGGCTTTTGACCGGTGGAGATATCATGAATCAATTAAAAGGCAAAAATCTTGGAAAGGCTTTGCTTATACCGGATACACTGCTTCGGGACGGAGAGGATGTCTTTTTAGATGACCTGACAATCGCTGATATTGAAAGAACTTTACAAACCAGAATCTGTATTGTACAATCAGATGGAAAGTCATTCATCGACGTTGTATTGAATGCCTGATACAAAACGCAGGATTAAAATTGTACCGGCTGATATGCGGTACGATTTCAGATATGTAAAACACATAGCAGGAATGGAGTAAATTATGAGCAAACCAATTGTAGCCATCATCGGCAGACCGAATGTGGGAAAATCCACATTATTCAACGCCCTGGCAGGAGAGCGTATATCAATTGTCAAGGATTATCCCGGAGTAACCCGGGACCGGATTTATGCGGATGTTACATGGCTGGATACAGAATTTACAATGATAGATACAGGCGGAATTGAGCCTGACGACAAGGACGAGATGCTTACTTATATGCGGCAGCAGGCAGAAATAGCCATTGATACGGCGGATGTTATCGTATTCCTTGTGGATGTTCGCCAGGGCCTTGTTGATTCCGATTCGAAAGTGGCAGACATGCTCAGACGCAGCAACAAACCCATCGTATTGGTCGTTAATAAGGTGGATAATTTTGAAAAGCTTATGCCGGACGTATATGAATTCTATAATCTTGGCATCGGGGAGCCTCACCCTGTTTCCGCATCCTCCAAGCTGGGCTTTGGCGATATGCTGGATGAGGTTGTCAAGCATTTTGATACGGCATCCTCTTCGGAAAAAGAGGATGAACGTCCGAGAATTGCCATCGTAGGCAAACCAAACGTAGGGAAATCCTCCATCATCAATAAGCTGGTGGGAGAAAACCGGGTTATCGTCTCGGATATTGCGGGAACGACGAGGGATGCCATCGACACGCCTATACGCAGGAACAAAAAAGATTATGTACTGATTGATACGGCCGGACTTAGAAGGAAGAGTAAGATTAAGGAGGACCTGGAGCGTTTCAGCATAATACGGACGGTATCAGCCGTAGAGCGGGCGGATGTGGTGGTTCTTGTCATTGATGCCGCCGAAGGCGTTACAGAGCAGGATGCCAAGATAGCAGGAATAGCCCATGACAGAGGCAAGGGAATTATCATTGTCGTAAACAAATGGGACCTTGTAGAAAAGGATAACAATACGGTAAAAGAATATACAAAGGATATTAAAGGGATTTTGTCCTTTATTCCATATGCGGAGATATTATTCGTTTCGGCAAGTACCGGGCAGAGACTGAATAAGCTCTTTGATATTATCGAGGTCGTTATTCAGAACCAGAATCTTCGTATTGCCACAGGCGTACTAAATGAAATCATGACGGAAGCCACCGCGCTTCAACAGCCCCCTTCGGATAAGGGAAAATTTTTAAGACTTTATTATATCACCCAGGTAGCGGTAAAGCCACCGACTTTTGTTATCTTTGTAAATGATAAAAAGCTGATGCATTTTTCATACACCCGATATATTGAGAATAAAATCCGGGAAGCCTTTGGTTTTTCAGGGACTTCTTTAAAGTTCTTTATAAGGGAGCGAAGGGAGAGCTGATAAATGGTTAATATTATTTTATGTATTTTATTTGGCTATTTATTTGGTAGTTTTTCTACCGGTTATTTTATCGGCAAGATGAAGAATATAGATATCAGAGAGTACGGAAGTAAAAGTGCAGGAACTACCAACGCTTTAAGGACACTGGGCCCGGGGGCCGGAGCGATTACATTGGTGGGAGATATGCTAAAAGCAGTAATTGCAATACTATTGGTTAAGTTTGTATTCTTTGCTGAATCGGATGCTGTGATACTCTTGTCTTTATACACCGGGCTGGGCGTGGTTATCGGCCATAATTATCCGGTATGGTTAAAATTCAAAGGCGGAAAAGGAATAGCGGCCACCGGAGGAGCCATGGCAGCCGTTGACCCATGGATTATCCCCCTGGCTTTGCCTGTTTTTGTACTATCTGTTGCTGTAACAAGATATGTATCGGTAGGCTCCTTGTTGGTAGCGGTTACGTTTCCCATATGGATTGCAATCCGCAATCCCGGTGACTTACATATGCTCTTCGTAGCATTGGCTTATACCGTTCTGGCCTTTATTAAGCACAGGTCAAATATAAAGCGGTTACTTACAGGTACAGAGAATAAGCTGGGACAAAGAATAAAAATAGATGAGAAGAATGAATAAGGGAGGTATTTCATGCATAAGATTGGGATACTGGGTGCCGGAACATGGGGAACCGCAATAGGAATCCTGCTTTCAGACAATGGACATGATGTCACAATGTGGTCAAAGGTTGAAAAGGAAGCCAGGGACTTGGAAGAGTCAAGGGATAATATTAAGAATCTTCCCGGTGCCAGGCTGCCGCAGCAGGTCAAGATTACGCTGGACCTTAAGGAAGCCTGCTCAGACAAGGATATCATCGTTATGGCGGTTGCTTCCCCCTATATAAGGGTAACTGCAAAGGAAGCAAGCCCGTTTATCAAGCAGGGCCAGATTATCGTTAATGTATCAAAGGGACTCGAAAACGGAACACTTCTTACCCTTGCCGATGTTATCAAAGAAGAAATCCCGCAGGCAGATATAGCAGTTATGTCCGGTCCGAGCCATGCGGAGGAAGTCAGCCGCAAGGTTCCGACAACAATTGTAGTGGGCTCACCCTCTAAGGAAACGGCTCATTTTATTCAGGATGTGTTTATGAATGAAGTATTCCGGGTTTATACCAGCCCGGATATAATAGGAATCGAGCTGGGGGCGGCGCTTAAAAATGTTATAGCCCTGGCTGCCGGTATCATCGACGGCCTGGGATTAGGCGATAATACCAAAGCGGCTCTTATGACCCGTGGTATGGCTGAAATCAGCCGCTTGGGCGAAAGGATGGGCGGACGGATGGAGACCTTCTCCGGTCTGTCGGGATTCGGAGATTTGTTCGTAACCTGTACCAGCCGTCACAGCCGTAACAGACAAGCTGGTATTCTCATCGGAAAAGGCTATACAATGGAGGAAGTCACAAAAGAGGTCAACCAGGTTGTGGAGGGTGTAAATACGGCAAGAGCTGCACTTACACTGGCTAAAAAATATGATGTGGAAATGCCCATCGTAGAACAGATTAATCTGGTGCTGTTTGAAGGCAAATCCGCCCAGGAAGCCGCTACCGATTTGCTCATAAGGGACAAGCGGAAAGAATATACAACACTTGAATGGTGAAAAACTTGTTTTACTAAAAATTCCAGGCTGTATCAAAAATATTTTGATACAGCTATTTTTTGTATTATTTTGTTTACTTGCGCGAAGCGAAGAGGTATAATATTCCAATATAAGCGAGCAGGGGGAGTATACGTATGAAAAAACAGGACGGAGAAAAGACAAGAGTATTTAAAAACAGTCTTTATTCCATAAAGCTTATTTGGGGAATAAACAGGAGTGCCGTATTTCATGGACTGCTGTCAAATGCCCTTGGGTATCTGGGCTGGGTCTTTTATAGTGTCTTTTTTATCCGTTATCTGGTTGGAGCGATTGAAAAATCGGAGGATTTTAATCGGATTATAGCATTTATATTGATTTCTGCCGCCTTTTTTATGGCTGCCGCCCTTTACGGGGCTTATCTGAGAGGAAGCTTTTATCCGATAACCTCTGTAAAGATATATCAAAAACTGTATACCCTTTTATACAAAAAAGCAATCAATGTGGAGCTTCGCTGTTTTGAGGACAGCAGCTTCTATAATAAATATACGCTGGCCGTCGATAATGCCCATGAGAAGCTGATGAGCCTGGTTGACAATCTTTTTGGCATTGCTGCCGGTGCGGTGGCTGCATTAGTGGTCTTTATTACAATGTTCAGGATTGACAGGATTTCCGTTCTATTTGTCATATTTCCCATTATAGGCAATTTTGTATTCGGCTATCTGACAAACAAATGGGTCTTTAAAAGAGAGCAGGCGAAGGCACCATATAACCGCAGGATTGAATATGTTAACCGTGTTATGTATCTTGCCGATTACTCTAAGGAAATGAGGCTTTCGAAGGTCCATCATCTTATGAAGGAAAAATATCGAAAGGCTGTCGACTCTTTATTTGAAGTCGTGGAGAAGCATGTCTTTAAAATAACCCTTCCCTTATGGTTTCGAAATTACTTTACCTATACCATCATATTTGAAGGCGTACTTCTATACGGTGCATACCGTACAATTGTATCAAATACCATGATGCTGTCCCAGCTGGCGGTGTTATCCAGCGCCATGGTTTCTGCCACCTGGATTCTTATAATTTTCACGGAAAAGATTATGGAGAGCATAAAGCAGAGCTTATTCATCGAAAATCTCAGAATCTTTATGGAATATGAAGAAAAGCTTCCGGAGGATTGGGACGGTATTTTACCGGCTCATACGATATCTTCCATAGAATTTCGTAATGTAAGCTTCTCCTATAAGGAAGATTCTACTCCTGTAGTTAAGAATCTCTCGTTCACCATTAAAGGAGGAACAAACATTGCGTTCGTCGGACATAACGGTGCGGGAAAGTCTACGATAATTAAGCTGTTATTCCGGCTGTATGACCCGACGGAGGGTGAAATCCTGCTGAACGGAATGAATATTCGGGAATATAATCTAAAGGCATACCGCCGCTTATTTGCGGCCGCATTTCAGGATTATAAAATCCTCGCCCTGTCAATTAAGGAGAATGTGATGATGCGAAGGGTTACGCCGGAAGATGAACCGGTTATTTACGAAGCCTTAAAAAAATCAGGAATGTATGATAAGGTCATGTCCCTGCCGGAGAAAGCAGATACAATTCTTACAAAGGAATTTGATGAGAACGGTTCCATCTTGTCCGGAGGTGAATATCAAAAAATCGTTGTTGCAAGGGCATTTGCAAAGGCTGGCCAAATAAAGGTCTTTGATGAGCCGTCCAGTGCATTGGACCCGATTGCCGAATATGAATTGTATGACAGCATCTTAAAGGATGGTGAGGGTAAAACCATGATATTCATATCCCACAGATTATCCTCTGTAAGGAATGCCGACAGGGTATATATGCTTGAAAATGGCGAAATAATTGAGTGCGGACACCATCAGGAGCTGATGCAGAATAAGGGGCCGTATGAGGATATGTATACAAAGCAGGCTAAGAATTATCTGGCCGTTGAAAGTCTGAAGGAGGTGAGCTTATAATGTCTGTAACAGCAAAGAAGTCACCGGATATAAAAAAAGTTTGGACAAACAATTGGTTTATCTTAAAGATTTCATTTAAGACAGCTCCTCTTTTTATGATTTATATGATATTTGAAAATGTAAAGCAGGCAGGCTTGGTGTTTTTGGAGCATACATATGGCATTCATTATGTTTTAGAGGCCGCTGAATACGGAAAGCCCTTTATCCTGGTACTGCGATTTCTTATTATTGTATTTGCCGCCTGGGCGGTGTCCTTTGTCTTTAGCGGTATTTACCAGCATTATGTTACGCCAAAGGGGTTCATTAAAATAGAAAACCAGCTAAAGGAAATGATTTATAATAAGGTAAAGGATTTGGATTTGGAATGCTATGATAATCCGGAATATTACAATGAATTTTCACTTGCCATTTCAGAATTGGAAAAAACCATTACCCGGGCGCACCGCATATTGGAGACCGGAACATATGGGGTTATCACCCTTATTACCAGCGGAGCATTCTTTCTTACAATCGACAGAACCTCCACATTATTTGTCGCCGTATCCTTTGTATTAACATTTTTCTTTACAAAGTATTTTAATAAGCTTAATTACAAAAACCGTATGGAGAAGAATCCGATAGAGAGAAAACGGGCCTATGTTCACAGGGTTTATTATCTGAATGAGTATGCCAAAGAACTTCGTCTGAATCCGGATATCTCTTCATTGCTGAAGGATGAATTTGACGAAATCAATACGGACATTCAGATGATTGAGAAGAGATATGCCCCAAAGAGAACCCTGCTTCAATTTGTTGTCCAATATTTAACCAATGATTTTATCAGTGATGTTATCTATATTATATACCTGGTATACCGTGCGGCGGTGATGCATGCCATTTCCTACAGCAGTGTGGTGGTTCTATGGAACTCCCAGGGAAATCTAAAACGAAGCCTGAGAAATATAGCTGAAATCTTTCCCCAGCTATCCGAAAACAGCCTGTATATAGAACGGATACAAGAATTCCTTCGATACGAACGAAAGATAGTAAGCACGAAAAACCTTTCTGTTCCAAAAGAGCCTAAGACTCTTGAGGTTAAAGGCATCTCCTTTGGTTACAATGAGAAAGACTGTTCTACGCTGAATAACATCAGCCTGACCATCCATCCCAATGAGAAGGCAGCTCTGGTAGGGTATAACGGAGCGGGAAAGACCACCTTGATTAAGCTTATTATGAGGCTTTATGATCCCAGTGCGGGCGAAATTCTTTATGATGGAATCAATATCAAGGATTATAATCTGGATGAATACCGGGAAGCAATCGGAACCATCTTTCAGGATTTTAAGATATTCGCCGCAACTGTAAGGGAGAATGTAATCTTAGATGAGAATGCCGAATCCTGTCCGGAAGAGAATCAGAAGATAATGGATGCCCTTTCCTTCAGTGGATTTGAAGATAAGCTCCGTCACCTTCCCAAGGGGTTACATACCGAGCTTACGACTGAATTTGAAGAGGATGGTACGGACTTGTCGGGAGGAGAGAATCAGAAGCTGGCCATTGCCCGTGCTTTCTATAAGGATGCCGGGATGGTTATCCTGGATGAACCCTCCAGTGCACTGGACCCTATAGCAGAATATCAGCTAAATGAGGCGATGGTAAAGACGGCTGCCCATAAGACGGTGATATTCATATCGCACCGCCTGTCTACCACAAGAAATGCCGACAGGATATTCATGCTGGAGCAGGGAAAAATCATCGAAGAGGGGAGCCATGACGAGCTGCTGAACAGGGGCGGAAAGTATTCCGCCATGTGGAAAGTGCAGGCAGGAAAATATATTGAGTCCTAAGATTGGCGTGTACTGCCTATTGAAATTGTATGGTTTATGGTATAAGATAAAAAAGCAGATTAGTAACTTATGAAAGGTGAAGCGCATTATGAAGAATTGGCAAAAAATTTTAAAGGAAATCAGAAGCTGGGTTATTATTATTTTTCTGGCATTGTTTTTTTCTGCCTTAATAAACAGCCAGCTATTTGCTATGGCGACGGTTAAAGAGGTATCCATGCAAAATACTTTGTTTGCGGACCAGATGCTGATTGTGAATCGTCTGTCTTATATAAACAAAGCTCCAAAAAACGGCGATATTATAATCTTCTATCAGAGCAGGGAGATTGGTTCGTTTTCACAGGAATTTGCACGCTCTGTCAGCAATATTTTCTCGTTTTTAAAGCCGAAGGAGGAAAGCCGGGACCGTCTGGTAAAGCGGGTTATCGGTACGCCCGGTGATGTAATCGATATACAGGATGGGTATGTCTATCTCAACGGAGAACGTTTAGAAGAGCCCTATGTTAAAGGAATTACAGAAAAGGGGCACTACGAGCTTCCTGTTACTGTAGGTGAAAACCAGTTATTTGTAATGGGTGACAACCGGGAGCACAGCATGGACAGCCGGGATTTTGGACCTGTTGATGTAAGCCATGTAGAGGGGAAGGCTTCCTTTCGGATATACCCCCTTAATAAGTTTGGCAAAGTAAAATATTAAAATTTCAGTTACAACAAGTACATATCAAATATCATAGAATTATACTGCCCAGCATATCTTTAACTATAACCATTAGGAGGTTGACATATGTTAGGGCAGTTTGATGTTTATAATGATATTCAGGCTAGGACAGGCGGTGAAATATAC
>JAEZXP010000165.1 GCA_023419655.1 Bacillota bacterium
ACGTCTGCTCTTGACATACCATTTTGTAGCTGTTATAAATAAAACAAAGGTGAAAAGCTGATTTATCAACCTTTCACCCATCCTTATCATAGAAGATTCATATTTACAGACTTTTCTTCACAGTCTCGATAAAATCGTTGGGAATCCCCGGCAATAACACTTTTGAACAGTACAATCGTTCAATCTTTTAAATATGTGTAAAATTATAACTAAGGCTCCGTAATCATTAAATCATATTTTATAGCCTATCCACATACTGTGAAAAGCTCTCTGCCAAATAATCGATATTATTCATATTTTCTATCGTTGGAATATGTATGAATATCATTCTTGTATTAAGACAGTAATTATTTATATACCTTAACCCTGCATAAAAAATATTATTACATAAATAATTTCCTGCATTATCAGAAACCTCAATCTGGTATCCTTGATTGGTGAGAAAATCAGCCAAATCTTTATACTCAAAATCGGTGACTAATTCCTGTCCGCAAACACAGGCTTTTTGCTCCAAACAGATGGATTTTATTTTGGGTTTTTGTCCGAATGCAATAATCAAATCGAATGTATGCTTTTGCAACATATCCTCTAATTGATTTACACTGGATTTAAAGCTGTTTATCAAATATAATTTTTCAGAAATATTAATGCTCTTTATCTTCTCTGTAATTATACGTGATGTGTTTGTATTTCCTTCAAAGCCGCTAATCAATATTTTCATTACATCCCCGTCCCCTCTTACTTCTTCCTGCTTTCTATTCCTGCCTAACGCAGGCACAAAACTTATTCGGTTGAAGGTGTATTTCTTTCGACCTTAAACCTCGTATCTATATGTTAATCAATATCTTTTGAAATTAATTATATCAGGAAAAGGTTGTTGCAACATACAGGATGCAACAACCTTTTCATCTTATTTCACCAGATTTAGAAGGTACCCATAGCCCTGCTGCACCATCTCTTCTTTCGGGATAAACCGTAAAGATGCGCTGTTTATGCAATACCGTAATCCGCCTGTTTCTCTCGGGCCGTCGTTAAATACATGGCCTAAATGGGCGTTTCCTGTGCGGCTTCGAACCTCTGTCCTGAACAATCCATGAGAAGTATCATCTTTTTCACGAATCACACCCGGATCAATCGGTTTTGAAAAGCTGGGCCAGCCACAGCCGGACTCAAATTTATCACTTGAGACAAAAAGCGGTTCACCGGTAGTAATGTCAACATAGATTCCGGGCTTAAAGGTATCCCAGAATTCATTTTGAAATGGCGGTTCTGTAGCATTGTTCTGTGTCACCTCATATTGCACTGGAGTCAGTGTTTTATGCAATGTATCCATATCCGGCGATTTGTAAACTGCAGGATTTACAATTGATTTTGCCGCTTTCTCAAATAAAGCCCTTGGAATATGACAATAGCCGCCGGGGTTTTTGTCCAGATAATTTTGATGGTATTCTTCTGCCGGAGTAAAATTACGCAGCGGCTCTACCTCAATAGCAATCGGTTTATCATAACGTTTTTGCAGCTGTGCAATGGAATTCTCAATTATCTGCAAATCTTTATCATCAACATAGTATATACCTGTCCTGTATTGCGTACCATGGTCACCGCCCTGCCGGTTAACGGATACGGGGTCTATCGTTTCATAATATAGTTCCAGCAAAAACTCCAGAGGAATTATCTCGGAATCATAGATAACACGCACTGTTTCAGCGTGTCCGGTATTTTGACGGCATACTTCCTCATAGGTAGGGTTTTGTGTCTCTCCGTTCGCATAGCCGGTCTCTGTAGATAAGACGCCCCGTATCAATGAAAAATATTTCTCGGTTCCCCAAAAGCAACCGCCTGCAAGATAAATTTCTGCCATAGCACACCTCTTTTCATTATTTTAATGACATTTAATCCGAATATGATTTACTTTCATCTTAATACCACTCTTAATATATTTTACACAGGAGCAATGAATTATTCAAATCATATGGTACAGGCGCTTGTTACAGCCAGATATATTGCTGCTAATCTTCAGATTTAAGAGAATCTATAAAAAATCTCACAATACCTGCCTCAAACTGTGTTCCTGCGTTTTTCTCAAGCTCCTTAACCGCTTCCTCACCGCTCATGGCACTTCTGTATACCCTGTCATTCGTCATCGCATCATAGGCGTCCGCTACTGCAAGGATACGGCAAGACAAGGGAATTGCTGTTCCTTTTAACCCTCTGGGATAGCCCTTTCCGTCCCAACGCTCATGGTGCGATAATATCAGTTCCGATACAACCGCCAGCTCCGGTGTTGCCTGCGCAATACGGTATCCGATTTCAGGATGACGTTTCATCTCATCCCATTCCGTATTCGTCAGAGGTCCCGGCTTTTGCAGAATATTGGGATTGATACTGACTTTACCGATATCATGCAGAAGAGCAAGCAGGGATAACTCGTCCATCTCCTTTGAAGAAAGCTGAAGCCTTCTTCCTATATCATGGCAGTGTTTCTCCATACGTTTTGAATGCTCCTCCGTCTCGTTGCTCTTTTCATATAGCGTGGCAAGCAAAGTGCTGATAATCGCATTTCTGAAGCTCTTTCCGTCCAAAAGCTTCTGGTGATACATATATTTCTCAGCCTGCTGCATAGCAATCTGAATACTGTCACCCGCTATATTCTTACATGCACTTCCGATGGATAAGCTGACAGAAAGGTTTACTCCCTCAATTACGATATTGGTATCTTTAATGTTGGCAGCTGTCTCTTCTGCTTCTTCCAGGCTTGTATCAGGCATGAGAATGACGAACTCATCACCGCCCCAACGGGCGATTAAGTCTTTTTCTTTACAGTTCCTTTTCATCAGCTCTGCCGTGTTTTTAAATAATTCATCCCCCGCCCTGTGCCCAAATACGTCATTTGTAATTTTAAGGCCATTAACGTCCGCCATAATTACGGACACCGGTACTTGCTTTTCTTCATCCAGCCTGTTAATAGTTTCCTCAATATATCTGCGGTTATACAGACCTGTCAAATAATCGTGATAACTCAAATACTCAATCTGCTTATGATGCTCTTTTTCGTCACGGACATCTCTAAATACCATGACAACCCCGAAGGTTTGTCCATCTGCTGATTTTATAGGAGCCGCACTATCTGCAATCGGAACACGGACTCCTTGCCGGTTTACCATTTCCGTATGGTTTGCAAG
>JAEZXP010000265.1 GCA_023419655.1 Bacillota bacterium
CTTGATTCAGCATATCAACGGTCTGATTAAAGCGACCGGGGGAAAAATCTATTATAATGGCGAGGATATCTATGATAAGAATTATAATATGCGTTCCCTAAGAAGTAAGGTGGGATTGGTTTTTCAATATCCCGAGCATCAGCTCTTTGAGACGACGGTTTATAAGGATGTTAATTTTGGCCCCAAGAACCTTGGACTTGATAAGCTGGAGGCAGATATTCGGACCTATGAGGCTTTGAAGATGACCGGAATAGGAGAAGAGTTGTTGGATGCATCTCCATTTGAGCTTTCAGGAGGGCAAAAAAGAAGAGTGGCGATAGCGGGTATCCTGGCGATGAAGCCGGAGGTCCTTGTGCTGGATGAGCCTACGGCGGGTCTGGACCCCAGAGGAAGAGATGAAATTCTGGACCAGATAGCAGGACTTCATCAGGAGAGTGGCATAACCATTATACTGGTTACCCATAGTATGGAGGATGTGGCAAAATACGTGGACAGAATTCTGGTCATGAACAAGGGCAGTCTTGTTATGGACCAGGAGACAGTAAAGGTATTTTCAAGATATAAGGAGCTGGAGAAGATGCATCTTGCCGCACCACAGGTTACCTATATCATGAATTCGTTAAAGGAAAAGGGTTTCCCTGTCAATACAGAAGTAACGACGGTAGAGGAAGCAAAAGATGAGATTATGAATGGACTTAAGAGATAGAACATAATATTTTACCGGGGGCTGCCATGATACCCTGGGAAAGAGAGCAAGCTATGATTCGAGATATTACAATTGGACAATATTATCCTGCGGATTCTGTTTTACATCGCCTGGATCCCAGATTAAAGCTTAGTGGAACACTGCTATTTATCGTGTCAATATTTTTGTTTGACACATTTTATGGCTATATTGCAGTTATCCTGTTTTTGGCATCGGTTATTAAGCTGTCGAAGGTACCCTTAAAGTTTATTTTGCGGGGACTTAAGGCAATCGTTATTATACTCTTGTTTACGATGACCTTTAATTTGTTTTTGACTCAGGGAGATGTCCTGGTCAGGCTGGGCTTTTTAAAGATTACAAAGCAAGGCTTGCATGCGGCTTTATTCATGGGAATAAGGCTTACTTTTCTTATACTTGGCTCATCTCTGATGACATTTACGACAACCCCAAATCAGCTGACGGATGGATTGGAAAGGCTGCTGTGGCCTCTTCGCCGTATTAAGGTGCCGGTTCATGAGATTGCCATGATGATGTCGATTGCACTTCGCTTTATACCAATATTATTAGAAGAGACCGACAAGATTATGAAAGCTCAGATGGCAAGAGGAGCTGACTTTGAATCGGGTGGAATAATAAAAAGGGCCAAAGGACTTGTACCCTTATTGGTACCCTTATTCGTATCGGCATTCAGAAGGGCAAATGACCTTGCTATGGCAATGGAAGCCAGGTGCTATCGCGGAGGAGAGGGCAGAACGAAGATGAAGCCCCTGCATTATAGAGGAAGAGATTATGCAGCTTACGTGGTTCTGGTGTTATATCTGGCGTTGGTAATTGCAGTCAGTATCGCCGAGAAGCATCTGCCTCCTATTCTGGTATAGAATTATAGCTGGAGTATTATATCCGAATAAGCAAAGAGATGTAATTCCCCTGCTTATTCGCATAATTATATGATGCAATCAATTTTATACTGTGATAAGAAATATAGCTTCAGATTATGGAGTGGCTTATGAAGAGAATCAAACTGGAAATTGCATATGACGGCACCGAATATCATGGCTGGCAGATACAGCCGGGTGAAGTAACCATAGAAGAGATTATAAACCGAACCCTGTCGGAGCTTTTACGGGAGGATATTACCGTTATCGGTGCAAGCCGTACAGATTCCGGCGTACATGCCATCGGCAATGTTGCTGTATTTGACGCAGACACCAGAATACCTGCGGAGAAAATCTGTTACGCGATGAACCAGCGCCTGCCGTGGGATATCCGGGTTCAAAGTTCTGTAGAGGTATCCTTGGATTTTCATCCCAGAAGGGTGAATAGTAAAAAGACATATGAATATAATATTCTAAACCGTAATATTTCCCTGCCGACAAAACGGCTGTACTCTAATTTTATATATTATGATTTGGATGTTAAGGCGATGGATGAGGCGGCAAAATACCTGGTGGGTGAGCATGATTTTAAAAGCTTTTGCTCCGTAAAGACGCAGGTATCCGATACCGTAAGAACAATTTACCGGCTTGACGTGGAAAAAGATATGGATATGATACGAATGACAGTTACCGGAAGCGGATTCTTATATAATATGGTTCGGATTATGGTGGGAACCTTGATTGAGGTCGGAAGGGGCGCAAGAGCTCCTGAGGATATGAAAAGGATACTTAAAGGACTTGACAGAAGCCTTGCCGGACCTACGGCACCTGCAAATGGACTTACCCTGGTCGGCATAGAATATGATAGGAATATATAATCGTTAATGAAGCTTAATGGTATCATTAAAGTACTTAATAACGACGAAAGATTGCTGGAATGGATTTGTCACTGTAATGGGAGGTGTTTCTTTGTTTGATTTTTCAACAGATTTACATTCAATTAACGACTCATCTATATTACTGAGACTATTACTGGCAGTAGTACTGGGGGGTATCATCGGATTTGAGAGAGGAAGGTCCGGCCGTCCGGCAGGTCTTAGAACACATATCCTGGTATGCCTTGGTGCGGCACTTGCCATGATGACAAACCAGTATATATTTGAAACATATGATGTCAGTGACCCTACCCGGATGGCTGCACAGGTCATATCCGGAATAGGTTTCTTAGGAGCAGGTACGATACTGGTTACCGGAAAGCAGCAGGTAAAAGGCCTTACGACGGCAGCTGGTCTGTGGGCAACCGCATGCATGGGCCTTGCCATCGGAATAGGATTTTATAAGGCGGCTATAGGTGCATGTATCATGATTGTATTTGCGAATGTAATATTGTACCGCTTTGACAATTTCTTAGTTGCAAAATCAAGCATAATCGATATCTATGTGGAGTTTTCCAATGCTATTCCCATAACCTACGTACTCGACAATATAAAAAAATTTCAGGTACAGATTGAAGCAATTGAGATTGTAAAGCCTACATATGGAACCAATGCTCAGCTGGCTGCAATTATAACGATTAAGATAAAGAAAAAAAGTGAGAGAGTTAATATTATTGCCGGCATATGTGCTTTGGAAGGCATTGAATATGCCGAGGAAATCTGATTTATAAAAATTCACCTGACTATATTTTGAAAATTCCTTGACACGCCCGGCAACATGTAATATAATACAGAAATGTGACGCAATAAAATACTTTTGCCACAGCCCCGGTTAGAAGTATTTAGGAGCGTAAAAAATAGTACTTTAAGCAGCACAAGAGTATATGCTGCGATTTTGAATGAAAACATATGAAAGTATTTTCATAAGGAGGAAAACCCATGAAGAGTTTTATGGCTAGTCCGGCGACAATAGAGAAGAAATGGTATGTAGTGGATGCTACAGGACATACATTAGGCCGTCTTACATCTGAGATTGCCAAGATATTAAGAGGAAAGAATAAGCCTACTTACACACCTTTTATTGACACAGGTGATTATGTAATTGTAGTAAATGCGGACAAGATTGAAGTAACAGGTAAGAAATTAGAGCAGAAGATATATTTCAACCATTCTGGTCATGTTGGCGGTGTCAGAGAGACAACCTTAGCCGAAATGATGGCGAAGAAGCCTACAGACGTGATTACCCTTGCAGCAAAGGGAATGCTTCCAAAAGGACCTTTGGGAAGAGCCATGTTAAAGAAATTACATGTATATGCTGGACCTGAGCATCCTCATGCAGCTCAGAAGCCGGAAGCATTAGAGATTAAATATTAATTGGGAAGGTTGAAAGGAGGAAATAACATTGGCTAAGGCAAGATATTATGGAACAGGAAGAAGAAAAAGCAGTATTGCCAGAGTATATCTATTACCTGGAACAGGTAAAGTCACAATAAATAAAAGAGATATGGACAGCTATTTCGGACTGGAAACATTGAAGGTTATCGTTCGTCAGCCACTGACACTGACAGACAGTCAGGATAAGTTCGATGTATTGGTAAATGTAAGAGGCGGTGGATTTACAGGTCAGGCAGGAGCAATTCGCCATGGCATATCCAGAGCATTATTACAGGCAGATGCAGATTTTCGCCCTGTATTAAAGAAAGCAGGCTTCTTAACAAGGGACCCTCGTATGAAGGAAAGAAAGAAGTACGGCTTAAAGGCAGCAAGACGTGCACCACAATTTTCAAAGAGATAAGCAGTTACTTGCAAATTCGAAGTATAAAACGCCCTGGAGAGTTTACTCTCCAAGGGCATTTTTTATACTTCGAATTTCGTAAGAATGCAAGAGATGGCCGAGATGAAATGAGCTATGCGAATGAAATCGAGGTTCATCTCTTGCATTGCAAGTAACTGTGTATACATTGTAAAGATGACCGAGCTGAAGCGAAGCGAAAGCGAGGTTATCTCAGGATGACGCAGATAATGCTATCTCACTATATTACTAAAGGTTCATCTTTTGCATTTGCAAGGACTGCATTCAACCGAATGGTTTTGCTCTAGAAGCATCAACAATTTGTTTAATCACAAAACTAATCCTGCTATCCATTATTTTGACAGTATTATACGAAAAGGATTATGCAATATTAATAAAAATAGTTTACTTTCAACTATATTAATGATAAAATAGGACTGGTATCTATGAATTTTAAAGAAAAATAGAAATATAATATTTAAAGGAGTGTATATATGATTTCAAATCAAATTTTACAAAATACAATTGATGGCTTAAAAGGAATTACGCGTATCGACATTTCGGTTATGGACATAGAAGGCAAGGTTCTGGCATCGACTTCAGAGAATGCAGAGCAGTATGAGAATATTGTTTTGTCTTTTGTGGCATCACCGGCAGACAGTCAGGCGATTCAAGGATATCAATTTTTTAAGGTATTTGATGAGCATCAGCTAGAATATGTGATTATCGCCAAGGGTGACAGTGAGGACGTCTTTATGATTGGCAAGATTGCAGCTTATCAGATACAGAATCTTCTTGTGGCATACAAGGAGCGTTATGATAAGGATAATTTTATCAAGAATCTTCTGCTTGATAATCTGCTGCTGGTAGATATTTATAATCGTGCGAAGAAGCTTCATATTGATACAGAAGCCAGAAGGGTTGTATATATCATTGAGACGAAGAACGAGAAGGATGCCAATGCGCTTGAAACGGTCCGCAGCCTTTTCTCTGGAAAGACCAAAGATTTTATAACGGCGGTAGATGAAAAGAACATTATTCTGGTAAAAGAAGTTAAGCAGAATGAAACATATGAGGAGCTGAATAAAACAGCAAAGATTATTCTGGATATGCTGAATACGGAAGCGATGACCAAGGTTCATGTGGCTTATGGTACAATCGTTACTGAGATTAAGGATGTATCCAGATCTTATAAGGAAGCGAAGATGGCCCTTGATGTGGGTAAGATTTTCTATAGTGGAAGAAATGTGGTGGCCTATAATAATCTTGGTATCGGAAGATTAATTTATCAGCTGCCTATGCCTCTGTGCAAGATGTTCATTAAGGAAATCTTTGAAGGAAAATCACCGGATGATTTTGATGATGAGACATTGGCAACCATTAACAAATTTTTTGAAAATAATTTGAATGTATCGGAGACCTCCAGGCAATTATACATTCATAGGAACACGCTTGTGTACCGGCTTGATAAATTGCAAAAAAGTACGAATCTTGATCTTCGGGTGTTCGAGGATGCAATCACATTTAAAATAGCATTAATGGTTGTTAAGTATATGAAGTACATGGAGCAATTAGATTATTAAGTTGTCTATTCGGCGCCGTTATCCGAAAGATAAACGTGACAGTACACTTGGGCAGGAATGGAGGACATAATATATGAAGAAAAATTTTTTGAACGGCTTTCTCGCAGGGCTATGCGGAGCGATATTCTTATTTCTTGTAGCGGGTGCAACATATTTGTATGTGATGGATGTGCCTGAAAAAGAAACGATTCCACCGAAGGATGTGTCGGCAGCTGAACAGGATGGCGACCCTTATGAGGAAATTGTTGAAAAGCTAACCGTGCTGCAGATGTTGATTGATACTTATTATCTCGAAGAAGTCGATACGGATGCTCTGGCTACCGGTATCTACAGGGGCTTTGTGAACAGTCTGGATGACCCGTATTCAACATATTTTACCAAGGAGGAATATGCGAACCTGATTGAAAGCTCTTCCGGGGTATATCATGGTATCGGAGCCGTGGTGACCCAGGATATTAAAACAGGCATCATTACGATTGTCAGACCTTATGAGAACGGACCTGCATACAATGCAGGCCTGCTGCCGGATGATATCCTGTATAAGGTGGAAGGTGAGGAGGTTACCGGGAAGGACCTGACAGAAGTAGTAAGTAAGATAAAGGGCAAAGAAGGCACCAAGGTCAATGTCTCCATATACAGGGAGGATGTTGCAGAGCCTATGGACTTTACGATTGTAAGAAAGAAAATCAATGTGCCTACCATCGAATACGAGATGATGGAGAATGATATCGGGTATATTCAGATTGCTGAATTTGATGATATCACTATATCGCAGTTTTACAGTGCGGTGGATGAACTGGAAAAGATGGGAATGAAGGGTCTTGTAGTGGATGTAAGGAATAACCCGGGAGGGCTGTTGAATTCCGTAGTCGACATACTTGACAGAATTCTTCCGAAGAGTCTTATTGTATATACGGAAGATAAAGGTAAAAAACGTGAGGAAGAGTATGCCGAGAATCCGGATGAATTTAACAAGCCTCTTGTGGTAATGATTAACGGCAACAGTGCCAGTGCTTCAGAAATATTTGCAGGTGCGTTGCAGGATTATGAAAAAGCCACGATTGTTGGCACGACAAGCTTTGGTAAGGGAATCGTGCAAAAGGTTATCCCTCTAACGGATGGGACGGCAATAAAACTGACGATATCCAAATATTTCACACCGAAAGGCAGGAATATCCATGGTACCGGTATCATACCCGATGTAGAAGTTGAGCTGGAGGATGAATTGAAGCAGCTTGTAACAATTCCCCGTGATAAGGATAATCAGCTTAAAAAGGCGATAGAGGTACTAAGAGAACAAATTAAATAAAAGAGAAAACTTCATGAGGCTGCCTGGTATATTGCGGGCGGCCTCCTATTTTTGAATACAACTTTTGCATTAACTTTTACGATATCTCTAATATATATTAAAAAGCAGCCGATAAATAATATAGGAATACGGAACAAATTAATCCTTTAAATTTGAAAGGTGGTGGGATGATGCGTATCGATGCATATAACAAAGTAAGTCAGCTCTACAGTACAAATAATGTGAAAAAGACCGCAAAGCCAAGTAAAACAGGCTTTAGCGACAAGCTGGAGATATCTCAGACAGGGCTTGATTACAGGGTTGCAAAGCAGGCCGTTACACAGGCGTCTGATGCAAGAGAGGATAGAGTAAACGAAATTAAAAAGCGGATTGAATCAGGAACGTATAATATAAGCATGGAAGAGGTTGCTGAAAGAATTGTCAATCGTTATTTTGATGAATTGGCGTGAATGATACCAGAAAGAGGTAGATTGTGGCAAGCTTAATGGATGAATTAATTGGTATATTAGAGAATGAGCAGGAAGTATATGAACGGTTGATTCCTGTTGTCAGAGAAAAGACACAGATCATTGTTAAGAATGACACAGCGGCTTTGCAGGAGATTACTGCGAAAGAGCAGGGGGCAATCGATCAGATAACAGTGCTCGAGAATAAGCGAATCAAGATAATGGAAAACATAAAAACTGTTCTCGGGAAAAAAGCAGATGAATTGAATTTAAGTACCTTGATTAGCCTGCTGAATAATCAGCAGAAGGAAAAGAGAGCGTTGTCTTTGATTCATGACAAGCTCAAGGATACGATAAACACATTGGCAGAGATAAACGACAGAAATAAATTTTTGATTCAACAATCCCTAGAGATGATAGAGTTCAATATGAATTTTATTCAGAGTACAAGGATGTCGCCGGGGAACAACACTTACACTAAAAATGCATCGCAAAATAGTGAAAAGTCTTTAGGAACAGGGATGTTCGATGCAAAACAATAATAGAAGTGAGGTGGCATGCTTATGTCTTCATTTGGAAGTCTGTATATAGGCGTTACAGGGCTTAATGTCAGTCAGGCAGCCCTTAATGTAACGTCACATAATCTGGCTAACGTAGACACGAAAGGATATGTAAGACAGCAGGCAGTAACAACTGATTTTCAATATTTAAAATGGGGAGAATCTCATCTTTCATCCATGCAGCGCGGCATGGGTGCTAACTTTGCTGAGGTAAAACAGGTGAGAGATATCTTTTTGGATAAAGCCTATCGCCAGGAGATTGGAAGACAGGCTTTTTATGAATCTCAATCCCATGCTGTTAATGAGATACAAGAATTGTTCGGAGAAATGGAGGGAGTGCAATTCCAGAAAACAATGAAAGAATTCTGGGAAGCGCTGCAGGAGTTATCCAGAGAGCCTGATAATGTTATAGCACGGGCGTCATTTATTCAGGTAGCGGTTTCTTTTATTGAAAGAGCCGAAAAGATAAACAATCAGATGAATGATTACCAGGTTAATTTGAATACAAAGATTATAAATCAGGTCAGCCGGATTAATGAAATTGGTGAAGAGATTAGCAAGCTGAACACAAAAATCAGACATTACGAGAGTAATGGAGTGGAGAAAGCCAATGATTTAAGAGATTACAGAAACACTCTTCTTGATGAGCTTGGTCAGATTGCTAATATTACATATAAAGAGAACGCGGTCGGTGTAGTCACAGTAAATCTTGAGGGCGTGCCATTTGTTACGGAAGATACCGTATATAAGATGAGTACGGTCAGGATAAACGAGAGCTCTCCGCTGTTGAAACCTATCTGGCCGTCCCATGGGGATGTGGATGTGTTTGATATGAGCAGACCGCCGTCTTCCATGAACAATACAGATATTGGCTCCTTGAAAGGACTGCTTCTTGCAAGAGGTGATAAGAAGGCCAATTATACGGATATACCGGTACGTGAACGATATGCAACGGATACTCAGTATGAGGATGCCGTGAGAGAATATAACAGCAAGGTTGACCCGTCTGTTATTATGACAGCACAGGCACAGTTTGACCAGCTGATACATGGAATTGTCACAATGATAAATGATACGCTGTCACCGAATAAGGAAGTAACCTTGGCGGACGGCACAAAGATAAAGATTTTAGATGAGGAAAATGCTCCTACAGGTACAGACTCGCAGAGAAAAACAGGAGAGGCTTTATTCACCAGAAAGTCTACTCCCCGTTACACCGATTATCAGGATATACAGATTATTAACGAAAGCGGAAATGTGGAGACGATAAGAGCCAGAATATATAATGAGGAAGACCCTTCTGACAATTACAGTCTCTTTACGCTGGGAGAGATAGAGGTTAATCCGGTTATTCTGCAAAATAATTATGATTTGCCGTTGTCCAAGAGCGGAGAAAACGGAGCGTATGATATAGAGATGGTGCAGCAGCTTTTAACCAACTGGCAAAAGCCATTTGCTACCATATCGCCAAATACACTGACAAAGAATAATGTAAATGATTATTATATTTCATTTATGGCGGAAATAGCTAACAGAGGAGAAAAAATTAATTCCATAAGCGAGGACCAGGCATCAATGGTTATAAGCATAGATAACAGGAGGTCCCAGGTTACCGGGGTATCTTCTGATGAGGAATTAACCAACCTGATTAAATTTCAGCATTCTTACAACGCTGCGGCAAGATATGTCAATGTTGTCAGTGAGATGCTGGAACATATCATTATGAACATGTAAATTGCCGTATAAAGTATAGTAGGAGGAAGCATGGGATCGACATTTTTTGGTTTGAATATTGGACGTACAGGACTGTATACTTATCAGGCGGCTCTTGATACGACGGCTCATAATATAGCCAATGCAGAAACGGAAGGATACAGCAGACAGGTAGTAATCCAAAGAGCAGGCCGCGCCCTCAGGCTGAACAATTCATACGGAATGGCAGGAACCGGTGTAGATGTTATCGGAATAAACCAGCTCAGGGATGAGTATTACGATATTAAGTTCAGAAAAAACAATACGATTTTAGGTGAATATGCCGGCAAAGCGTATTATATGACATCGATACAAAATTACCTGAATGATATCAGCGTAGAGGGATTTACGACCACATTTGATGAATTTTATAAAAGCCTGCAGGAGGTGGCCAACAATCCATCCAGCCTGGCGGTTCGCAGCCAGGTTATTAATTATGGCAAGAGCCTTACGGACTATTTTAATTCCCTGTCGACGAATCTGAAAAAAATACAGGAAGATTGTAATTTTGAGATACGAAATATGGTGGACAGTATCAATTCCAAGGCACAGCAGATAGCGTCCCTTACAAAGCAGATTAATACGCTTGAAGTCAATGGAGGTACTGCGAATGACCTTAGGGACCAGAGGGCAATGCTGGTGGATGAGCTGTCCCAGATAGCCAATGTATCGGTTACAGAGCAGGCAGTGGGGGATGGCGTCGGTGTCACACGCTATACGATTAAGATGGATGGACAGACTCTGGTAGATGGGAAGAATTACAATACGCTTCATGTTATTCCCAGAGAGAGAAAGCTCAACCAGAACGATATCGACGGATTATATGATGTGGCATGGGAAAACGGCCAGCTGTTAAATCTCGGCAGCCCGAGTCTGGGAGGCTCTCTTAAAGCCCTCTATGAGGTCAGGGATGGTAATAACCGCCACAATCTCAGGGGAGAGGCAACAGGATTAACAGGTGACAGCTTTGTAACCGTAACCAATACCACAATCAATGACATAGAAAATCTTAATATTCCGGAGAGTGGTAAGATTACGATAGGAAATCAGGAATATAAATACCGTGGATTTAAGGTTGACATAGACAGTACGACAGGAAACTTTACCTATACATTTGAGCTGGAAGAGCCTCTTTGGGCGGACGCCGCAGGTGCATCCGTTTCCGTAGGAGAAAGTATAAATTATAAAGGAATTCCTTATTATCTGGACCAGATGAATGTGTTTGTAAGAACATATGCCAAAGCATTTAATGATATCCACAGAAAAGGAAAGGATTTAGACAATAATGCCGGCATGGATTGCTTTACTGCCACGAATAAAGTCGGCGGCAGAGATTATGTATTCGGACCGTATGAAGGGTCAAGTGACCAAGCGACATATAACTATAATACCTTTAATTCACAGACAGGAAGCTATTATGAGAATGTTCCGGAGGACAAACCTCTGTATGGCTCGTATTACCTTATGACAGCGGAGAATTTCGCGATTAACAGTAAGCTTCTTAATCAGCCCAGGCGCTTTGCTGCGGCTACGGATGTAATTAACGGAATAGATAACAATGATATTGCGGAAGCTCTGCTTGCATTAAAGACAGATAAAACCATGTTCGGGCAGGGTGAGCCCGGCGGATTTATGAAGACGCTGATTGCGGATGTCGGAATTGATACAAGAAAGGCAACCAACTTTGCTGAAAATCAGGAAAATATACTTCGGTCTATTTCAAGTCAGAGACTGACCGTATCCGGAGTGGATATGGATGAGGAAGCGATGAGTTTAATTCGGTTCCAGAATGCGTACAATCTTTCGTCAAAGGTTATCTCCGTAATGGATGAAATATATGACAGACTGATAAATTATATGGGTGTATAATGTGAAGAAAAAGTACTTCACATTATATAATTTGCATAAAACGCAATTTGCATTTTTGTAAACAACATAATTTACATTTAGATTTAAAGAGGAAGCAGGAGGTGCTCTATGAGAATTACAAATCGTATGATGACGAATAATATGCTGGGCAATATTAATAAGAATAAACTTAATGTATATAATCTCGAGCAGCAGTATTCAACAGGCAAGAAGATTCAAAAGCCTTCAGATGACCCGATTGTTGCGATTCGTGCGCTAAAGCTCAGGACGAATCTTACAGAGCTGGAGCAGTATTATGGAAAGAATATTCCGGATGCAGACTCCTGGATGGATTTAACAGAAGGGGCACTAAAAACAATTAACAGTCTCCTTAAGCAGATTAATACAGATTGTGTTCAGGGAACAACGGACACCCTGACAGCTGAGAACCGGGAAGCGATTGTTAAAAATCTTCTTGAAATGAAGAATCAGATATACCAGGAGGGCAACACGAACTATGCCGGAAGGTATGTTTTTACCGGTTATAAGACAGACAGTTCCCTGACATTTATGGAAACTGTTAGGAACCTGGAATATAAAATTACAGAGAAATTAGGCGGCGGCCAGATACAGTCCGTATCGAAGCTGTCGGGAGGTTATGAATTAAAGGATTATGACGACCCGGGCGTTACATTTGATGTGTCTCCGAAATTAAAGAATATCTACAGGTTGAAGCTTTCCTATGATAAACTTGAGAACACGACGATAGGAAGTATTAGCTATTCTAAACCTGCAGCCGGAGGAGGTTCAGTTGCTCAGCCGCCGTTTACTGATATAAGGACAAAATCGATGTATGATACAGATGCGTATGATGTTGCCGACGACGAGATTCATTTTATACATGAAACGGGAGAACTTATATT
>JAEZXP010000036.1 GCA_023419655.1 Bacillota bacterium
TGTTAAGTGAAACAATCAGGAAGATTAAAATTAAAAAAACGCAAAAAGCGTTTTAAATATAATTACAATATAAAAGGAGGATTATTATGAAGAGGGTAGTGGCAATTATTTTAGTACTGATTCTTTCTTTCTCGATGGCAGGGTGTAAATCAGCCCAAAAGAAGGATAATGGCCAGGCAGAAAGAGAAGACGAATTCTATTCAATGGTGGTGTTTACAAAAGGAGCGGAATATTTTAACTGGTGCTATGCAGGAATGAAGGATGCGGCGGCAACCTTGGGCGATTATATTGATGTGGAATTACAGGGACCTTCCGAATGGGATGCTTCATTGGAAGCAAGGTCACTGGAGCAGGTTATAGCAAAGAAGCCCAACGGAATCCTTGTAGCCGCTGCGGATGAGGCAACCTTAATACCCGCAATCAATAAAGCCATTGATTCCGGTATTCCAGTCATCGGATTTGACAGTGATGCTCCTGAGAGCAAGCGTATTTCCTATGTCGGAACAAATAACTATGACTTCGGCGCAGTCGCAGCGGAGGGTATGGCAGAAAAGCTGGGAGGCTCAGGCGAGGTTGCAATCGTTTTAGTTCCGGGTACGGTAGCGCAGGAAGAAAGAGCGCAGGGATTTAAGGACTATTTGGAAAAGAATGCACCTGGAGTAAAGGTAGTGACGGAGTTAAATGATGAAGGGGATGTTGCTAAATCAGAAACAGTATGTACTGCGTTATTACAGTCGAATCCGAATATCAAGGGAATATTCAGTACCCATGGATACGGGGCACCGGGAGCTGCGGCAGCAGTCAGAACCTTAAATATGCAGGATGATGTTGTTATTATCGGCAGTGATTACGGTACGGCTGTCATTGAGCTCTTGCTAAACGGTGAGGTTGACGGAACCGTCATCGATGACCCGTATCTTATCGGATATGAAGCAATGATGCTGGCTTTTGCAGCTGCGCATCCCACAAAGATACCGTCAACAGCGGCTCCTTTCGGCCATGTTCCTCCGTTGATTTATGGAGGCTGTTCCATGCTGACGCAAGAGCTTTTGCAGGATGAGGCTGTACTCAGCAAATATCAGAATCCGCCCAAAATTGATTAATTATGTATTTATTGACAAGATTTACAAAATAATCTAATATATATTTAAAAAATACAAAGGAGCTTTTTATGTCGGTTTTCGATATTGTAGGGATTAAAAATCAAAATATCAGAGTTATCGTAGATGCGGTGCGATTTGAAGAAGGTTTGACAAAAAGAGATATAGCAGCCAAAACAAATTTGAGCTTTGCGACGGTGTCGAATATATGTAATGAGTTAATCGGGCATAATGTTTTTTGTATTGCAAAGCAGAATATTTTAGCGGCGGGCCGGACACCCAATTGTATTTCCTTACAGTACCCGCGGTATAATACAATTTGTTTAAATCTTCAGATGAAGGATGTTATGGGATTAGCGATACTAAATATAAGGAATGAAACGATATTTATGAAGCAGTATGATATTTCTGCGCTTAAATCTCCGAAAGAAGTCATCTGTTATGCTAAAAAAATGTTCGAGGAAGAATATCTGCCCATAGCTGACCCATTGACAAATTATATTGGAATTGGAGTAGCTGTATCTGCTATATATGATATTGAAGACCGATGCCTGGTGAATTGTTCCATCGATATGTATACGAATGTGCCGCTCAAGGACATCGTGGAGGAATGTTTTCATCTTCCGGCATATATCGACAACGAAGCGAATTTATGTGCCATATCTGTTATGTCAAATAAAAACAACAATAAGAATATTGTGTACCTGCATATTTCGGAGGGTGTTGGCGTCGGTATTATATGCCAGGGAAATCTGGTTGTAGGACATCATGGATATGGAGGAGAGGTTGCCCATGTACCGGTGGGTGATAGTGAGAAAAAATGCTCGGTGTGCGATAATTACGGATGCATTGAAAATGATTTATGTATTCCGGCGATTGTAAGAACATATTTTGACGGACAAAGTGAAGTAATCTTGGATCAGTGGATGCAGTATATTGATGATGTAAAAAATGGCAGCAAAAAAGCAATCAAACTGGCAGAAAAGAATGCAGTATATCTGGGTAATCTGGCTTCTGTGCTAATTAATATTTTTGACCCCGAGACATTATATATAGGCGGCGATATCAGCGCCATATACGATGTCATGGAGAAAAACTTTATGGATACGATACACAAGAGATGCTTACTGAGACCGAAGGCAGAACGGCGTATTATTTGTGATAATACCAGTGAAAATACAATTAACGTAGGAATTAGCGAATCCATTTACAGTAAGTGGAGCATCTTGTAAGAACAAATTATATATCAGGCCTTTAAAGGAGTGCTCATTGATTAAGAGCACTCTTTTTTGATGTATTAATAGCAGAGCGGATGGGATATATTAATAAATGAATACGGAATCAAAAGTGTTATATTTAGAAAATTCCTGAGGAATTCTGTTTCCGGGAAAATATTTGTAGCATATTGGTAATAATAATGGTATAATATTGGAGTTAGAGTTAAGGGAGGACAACCCGAGACTACTGAAAAGCTTATTGATGGCAGGCTGTCGGTAGGTTTTTCAGTTGTTTCGGTGCCTCCGGCTCTTGCAAATTAAAGAATTAAAGGAGATTAAATTATGTACAAAAGTTATTCAATGGAGCTTGCAGGCAGAACCCTTACCGTTGAGATTGGAAGAGTAGCTGCACAGGCAAACGGAGCTGCTTTAATGCATTATGGTGATACAGTTGTATTATCCACGGCAACCGCTTCATCCAAGCCAAGAGAAGGGATTGACTTTTTCCCTTTAAGTGTTGAGTATGAAGAGAAGCTTTATGCCGTAGGCAAAATACCGGGTGGATTTATCAAGAGAGAAGGAAAGCCTTCAGAGAATTCAGTTCTTACCTCCAGGGTAATTGACCGTCCCATGAGACCGTTGTTCCCCAAGGATTACAGGAATGATGTAACGTTAGACAACCTGGTACTTTGTGTAGACCAGGATTGCCCGCCGGAGCTTACAGCTATGCTGGGCTCATCGATTGCTACCTGCATATCAGATATACCCTTTAATGGTCCGATAGCCTCTACGATGGTAGGATTAATTGATGGGGAATTCGTGTACAATCCCAATCTGGACCAAAGAGACAAATCAGAGATGACCCTTACCGTAGCATCGACAAGAGATAAGGTTATTATGATTGAAGCGGGAGCTGACGAGGTTCCTGAGGAAAAGATGATAGAAGCCATCTATGCAGCCCATGATGTCAACAAGACAATTATCGAGTTTATTGATAAGATTGTGGCGGATTGTGGTAAGGAAAAGCATGATTATATTAAGTTCGAGATACCTGAGGACATGTATGCGGATATGGTAAGCTTCATTACACCAGAGGGTATGGAACAGGCCGTATTTACAGATGAGAAGCAGGTAAGAGAGGCTAATATCAAGGAAATCACAGAGAAATTAACCGCCCGTTATGAAGAGGAGCATCCGGAATGGCTGCCTCTGCTTGGCGAAGCAATCTATACATTCCAGAAGAAAACGGTTCGTAAGATGATTCTAAAGGATAAGAAGCGTCCTGACGGCAGAAAGCTTGATGAAATCCGCAGATTGGCAGCAGAGGTTGATATTCTGCCCAGAACCCATGGCTCAGGTATGTTTACCCGCGGACAGACACAGGTACTGACCATTACGACCCTGGGAGCTTTGGCAGAGACCCAGAGACTGGATGGTATTGACGAGAATGAGACCATGAAGCGCTATATGCATCACTATAATTTCCCTTCCTATTCAGTAGGAGAGACAAGACCTTCCAGAGGACCGGGCCGTCGTGAAATCGGTCATGGTGCTTTGGCTGAAAAGGCTTTAGTACCTGTACTTCCTTCGGAGGAAGAATTCCCTTATGCTATCCGTACCGTATCAGAGGTATTGGAATCGAACGGCTCGACATCACAGGGAAGTATCTGTGCTTCCACCTTATCTTTGATGGCTGCCGGTGTTCCTATAAAGGGAATGGTTGCGGGAATCTCAGTAGGACTTGTTACCGGGGATGCCGATGATGATTATATAATCCTGACAGATATTCAGGGACTTGAGGACTTCTTTGGAGACATGGACTTTAAGGTAGCAGGTACCAATAAGGGTATCACCGCTATTCAGATGGATATCAAGATTACAGGCTTAACCAGAGAAATCATAGAAAAGGCCATCTATAAAACCAAGGAAGCAAGAACGTATATTATTAATGATGTCATGGCACCGGTTATTTCAGAGCCCCGGCCTGAGGTTGGACCTTATTCACCCAAGATTGTACAGATTAAGATTGACCCTGCCAAGATTGGTGAAGTGGTTGGCCAAAGAGGAAAGACCATTAACGCAATTATCGACCAGACCGGCGTTAAGATTGATATCACCGATGACGGTGCTGTATCGATTTGTGGCGTAGATAAGGAAAGCATTAATAAGGCCGTAGAAGTAATAC
>JAEZXP010000075.1 GCA_023419655.1 Bacillota bacterium
GAGGACAACCTGATTTCGAGTCAGGCTCGTTATGACCACTTCGATACGCCTCCATATTTATTTTAATACACCAAGCCCCGCGTAGAAGTCAAGGCAAAGTGTAGAAAAACCGTAGAAATCGCTAAAACACTAAATTTTCAAAATCCCGCAAACCCACGGAAACTCAAGGGTTTCCGGCATTATCAAGGCAACTGACCGAGTGGATTTCGAGTCAGGCCCGTTATGACCACTTCGATACGCTTCCATAATATTTATTTCCGGCTGAACCGGATAATCAAAAGCTCAACACCGATTTTCTCATTTATTCGTCCGGTTTTAATCTGCTCATCGGTATCGGCGGACATTTTTAAAGCTTCATAAAGCTGTTTCATTGTAAAGTTCTTTGACTGATTGATGTATCTTCCTGTGGCAAAAGGAGGAACGCCTGTCTTCTCTGTAATGGCCGCAGCTGCAAATCCGTTGGCTGCAAGGTCTTTTACCTGTAAGAGGATATTAAAATGTCTCATAATCAGATACAGGATATTGGATGGTTTTTCCCGGACCGATAGTAAATCATAATATAAGGTTAAGGCCTTGTCCTGTTGCCTTGAACCGATTGCATCCATCATCTGAAAGATTTTCCCGGTAATCTGTGTGATTACAACTGCATCTACATCCTCTATCGTAATCATATCCCGGCCCGAGGTATAGCTAATCAGCTTCTCCACTTCGTTACGGATATTTTCCATATCCACTCCGGTCTTATCCAGAAGATAGTCTGCGACATTCTGGGTAATCTTCTTGCCTGACGGTTCCAATAAGGAGACGATAAACATCCTTAAATTCTTCTCATCCAGACCCTTCATCTCCGATACGGTACCGCGGTCATTAATCAGCTTATATGCTTTATTTCTCTTATCTACATCCTGCTCCACAAAGATGATTACAGTACTTTCAGGAACCTCAGAAAGCAGCTCTGCCAAATCACTCTGCGCCTTGAATAACCCGCTTTGTTCTATAATAATCAGTCTTCGCTCACTAAAAAAGGGCAATGTCTGAGCTAAATCATTTACCTCTTTCAGATTAATGTCCTTTCCTTCAAACCGGGAATAATTCATCGAATCTGACCCGCCTAATATTGCATCTTTTAATTTATCACGGTAAAGCTTAATTAAATAGGACTCGCTTCCATAGAGCAGATAAAACGGTTTAAAGCTTCCTGATTTAATATGCTCCTTTATCGCTTTCATAATAAACAGGCCACCCTTTCGGAACATTTACTATTCTACCTAATATCGATACAAAATGCAAGCTAAAAACTAACCCTGCCACGAGAATATATATCGATATATTTATTCAATCGGACCAAATTTCTTCAGCGGACTTACCCTGAAAAATGCCTTACCCCCAATGTTCTTTTTCTGCACATTTCCAACACCGGGATACCTGCTGTCCTTGCTTATATTTCTGTTATCTCCCATAACAAAGTATTCATCTTCGCCTAAGACGATGGGTTGTGCCGCTCTCCCCGGGTCACGGATAGGCTCCTTTCCAAAGTCCTCTTCAACTATTTCTCCATTTATGTATATATCGCCGTCTATAATTTGTATGGTTTCCCCCGGCAGCCCGATAATCCTTTTTACATAGTACTCTTCGTTTTCACGGCCGTACGGATAAAATACAATAATATCAAAACGCTTCAGCAAATCCATTCTGTAAGTAATTTTCTCAACATAAAGATGGTCCCCATTGGACAGGGTATTCTCCATGGATTCTCCATCAACAATGGTACGCTGCAGAACAAAATTCGGAATAATATAAATACAGGTGAATATCAAAACAACATAAAATAATATATCAAAAAAAACTCTCTTTACTGCAGACTTTTTTTTGTGATTCGTCTCTATCTCAGATGTATCATCTGCATTCTCTGTATCAAAAGTATCCGTATCTATCTCTGATAATGTGCTCACGGAATCCTCCTCATTATCAGCTTTATCATATGTAAAATCAGAGACAAGATTCTTGCCGTTTTCCAATTTGATATCCATATGTTAATCCCTTTCCATAACCCTATTACCTAATAACGATAAAGCACCTTCATATACATCAATATGAAAGTGCTGATTAAATTGTCCCTTTAATCACTATTGTGCATCGTCTTCCTCTGCCTCTAATTCATCTTCAGCAATAATTTTAACCCGGCTCTCATATAACTCTTCAATCGCTACCGACAATGGCTTTGGAAAATTCGATTCAATCAGGGGCTCCGCTCCATTAATAAGCTGTCTTGCACGCTTTGCTGTGGCAATTACAATCGAATACCGGCTATTCACAACGGGCTGCTCACCCGGCTCTATCTCACTATTTACTACCTTCATTAAATCTGTATATGACGGATGTAACATATTATAACTTCCTCCTTCAGATGTGGTTTAATATTCATTGATAAACCGATTAGCTGCACGCTAATCCGCTTAATTATAACCCGCTTAAATCTGTTAATGGTCATATTTGCCGGAACTCATATCCTGATGCTCTTCATAAAATTGGTTCACTCTTCCGGCTATGGTATCAGGAAGCAGTGAGGATAATATCAAATGACCGCTATCCGTTACGATTACTGCTTTTGTCCTCCGGCCACAGGTTGCGTCTATCGCCATCCCTGTATCCTTTGCAGTCTGTACCATCCTTTTTATAGGCGCTGCATCCGGACTGATAATTCCGATAATTTTATTTGAATTAACTACATTACCAAATCCTATATTAATCAACCTATTCAAAGTTATTCCTCTTTTCAGCATCCTTTATTCAATATTCTGAATTTGCTCTCTGACCTTTTCTATCTCTGTCTTTAAATCAATCGCCTTATTCGTTATTCCGATATCGCCGACCTTCGATAAGATGGTGTTGGCCTCCCGGTTCATTTCCTGTGCGATAAAATCAAGCTTTCTTCCGATATTATCGCTGTCATTCAGAGTATTTATCATGTTCTCAATATGGCTCTTTAACCGGACGGTTTCCTCATCCACACATATCTTATCTGCATAGACTGTTACCTCTGTAAGAAGTATACTTTCATCCACTTTGGTATCCTGAAGCAGCTCGGTAACCTTCGCCAGCAGTTTACTTCTATATTCGCTCACTACCTGGGGATAACGTTCCTCAACAAAGCCTACCAGCCTGGTCATTTCGTTAAGCTTTGATACTAAATCCGTCTTCAGATTCTCACCTTCTGCGATTCTGGATTCTACAAAGGCTTCTGCCGCAGTGCTTACCGCTTCTTCCACCAGCTCCCAGAGCTTTCCTTCGTTGATTGTCTGCTCCTCCAAGGTAAATACCTCCGGATATCTTGATAATACCGAGGTTCTTATGTCATTCTCTATGTCGAATTGTTCACTTATTTTCTGAAGATTATCATAATATTCTTTAGCAATGTTCGAATTATATTTTACGCATACATTGTTCTCCGTATAATCCTCATAGGTAATGTATACATCCACCTTACCTCTTCCTATATACTTCTTCAATATATTTCTTATTCCTGCCTCAAAAAAGCTCAGTTTCTTGGGAAGCTTAATTGAAATATCACAGTATCTGTGATTTACAGCCTTCATCTCTACTGTGATTTTACTATCCTCACTGCTAATCTCGCTTCTCCCGAAGCCTGTCATACTTTTTATCATGATTTACACTCTTTCGTTGAAATAGTATAGAATAATTCTTTATCCAATTAATTATAAGTTAAAAGATATTGTAAGTCAAGCCGGGGAAAATCTTTTTTTTCCGTCATTTGGAGGCATCGTTTCATAGACCCCTCTTGCTATGGCAGCCGCTATATCATTCAGTTTCGTGTCAAATAGTATATTATCGTATTCCGAGTTCAAATACCCTATTCCGACCATGAGAGACGGCATATCGGCATACCTGAAAAGTAGATTATCGGTTACCAATATGATATTATATCTTTTAAATCCCAGCGGCTGCAGCTGCTTTGCAATATTTATTGCTATATTTTCAGCAACTCCTCCCAGGGAATCAATATAAAATAATAACCCGGGCTCCAAAATCACCACTTCTCCGCTGATACGGTGTATCGTAAGAAGCAGGTCTCCATTTACACTGTTGGCAATCCTGGCTCTCTCAATTTGAGATATATACAAATCCGTAACCCTGATGTATACCACTTTATACCCATAACTCCCCAGTTCTTTCCCTGTTGCAAGAGTCAGCTTCAAATTATCATTTTTTTCATATCGATGACCATATGCATCGCCCAAATCATTGCCGCCATGGCCGGCATCCATTACAATCGTTGTCATAAATCTTCTGCCCACCTTATCCATTATCTATATATTATATGTTAGGGGGCGGGATACATAACCATCCTTGCCAATAAAAGCATAACGGCACCGGGAATACCAGTGCCGTTTTAATCGTATCATCTATTCTGTTTTATTCGGAAAATAACGGTGTGGACAGATATCTTTCACCTGTATCCGGCAAAATAACCACGATATTCTTTCCGTCATTTTCAGGACGCTTTGCAATCTGTGTTGCGGCCCATAAGGCTGCTCCCGATGATATACCGACAAGCACGCCGTCTGTCTTTGCCAGCTCTCTTGCGGCTTCAAATGCATCCTCATTCTTAACGGTTATAACCTCATTATATATCTTAGTATCCAGCGTGTTCGGAATAAAGCCCGCACCTATTCCCTGAATCTTATGGGCACCTGCTCTGCCCTCAGACAGCACCGGAGAATCGGTCGGCTCTACTGCTATAATCTCAACCCCTGGATTCTTAGACCTTAAGTATGCTCCCGCTCCGCTTATCGTTCCGCCGGTACCGATACCGGCTACAAGTATATCTATATTCCCGTCTGTATCGTTCCATATTTCAACTCCCGTGGTCTCTTCATGTACCTTGGGATTATTGGGATTATCAAATTGTGAAGGAATAAAGCTGTTGGGAGTATTACTGTGAAGTTCCTTTGCCTTTTCAATGGCACCCTTCATCCCCTTGGCACCCTCTGTAAGTATCAGCTCAGCACCAAAGGCCTTCATCAGATTTCTTCTCTCCACACTCATGGTCTCAGGCATCGTTATAATCAGTCTCATTCCATAGCTTGCGCATATACTGGCAAGCCCGATTCCTGTATTACCGCTGGTAGGTTCAATAATTATAGAGTCTTTATTAATCTCACCAGATTTTAAAGCTTCCTCTATCATCCTTCTTGCAATCCTGTCCTTGACGCTTCCGGCCGGATTAAAGTATTCCAGCTTGGCAATGATTTTGCTTTTAAGCTCATGGTTCTTCTTGTAGTTATTTAGCTCCAGCAGCGGTGTATTCCCTACTAATTCTGTTATTTGCTTCTTAATATTTGCCATGTTTTTGCTTCCTTTCAATTAATTATATCGTGGTTTTATTCTATACAATATTCTATGCAAGAAACATTTATTAATACATAGTATTCATACTTATTTACTATGTTTTAAATTCATAATAAACCCACTCGATTAATTTGTCAAGTGGGTTTTCGTATTTTTTCTTAAAAATGATAATTTTGTTTCCGATATTAATATAGCAATAAAAATTAATAGAAATCCAATAAACAGCTTTGCCGTAATCTCTTCTTTATAAAATATAACTGAAAAAATTACTCCGAACACGGCTTCCAGACTTAAAATTATCGATGCCGGAGCAGGCTTCGTATACTTTTGACCGATATTTTGCAATAGCAATGCTATGGCCGTCGCAAATACAGCCAGATACAAAAGCTCCATGATTGCATTCGTACTCAAGGTCTTTGGTAAATCTTCAAACAGCAAAGTAATCAGCCATGATATTATGGCTGTATAGCCGAACTGGACGATGGTTAAGAGAACCGGGTCCCTGTTCTTCGTCCGTTTTGACACGGAAACCATATGGGCCGCATAGAAGAATCCGCTTACCAGTGTAAAGGCATCTCCATATTGTATCTTAAGCTCATCATTCAATGATACAAGTCCTATTCCCGCCAAACACAAAACAGCCGCAATAATATTATATTTATCCGCCTTCTTCTTATTAACTATCCAGTGCAGATATGGCACAATAACACAATATATCGCTGTTAAGAAGGCATTCTTACCGGGAGTAGTTCCGGTTATCCCAATCGTCTGGATGCTATAGGCTATAAACAATAGCACGCCCAGTATACCGCCGCTTATAAGATATTCCTTATTAAGCTGTTTAAGCCGCTTATGAAATATAATGCACAGAAGCAGGCATCCTATTGTAAAACGTATGGCTAATAAGGTATGGGGCTGCATGCTGTCCATCGAATTTTTGACCACAAGGAAGGAGCTTCCCCATATGATGGAAGCTCCAAATAAAGCTATTTTAGAGGCCGTATTAATCTTAGTATGTTTCTCCATCCTGTATATATCCCCGTTTCTTCATATGTTCATATAAACGATATTAAGCAAGTAAAGTTTCAAAGCATATTATATCTGCATAAGAAGAAACTGTCAACATGCGGGCGACCATTCAATATCGTGGCCTATTTCGTATCTTCAATTACGACTCCGTCCGTAGAAATCGTTACTACTCTCCAGGGAATAAGCTCTCCGCTATTCATAATTGCCGTCTTTACAGCATGTACAATTCCTCCGCAGCAGGGTACCTCCATACGAATTACTGTAAGGCTGTTAATCCTGTTGCTTTGTAATATCTGCGTAAGCTTTTCAGAATAATCAACATCATCCAGCTTCGGACATCCGATAATTGTAACCTTATCCTTCATAAAGGAATGAAAATCTCCATAAGCAAAGGCTGTGCAGTCTGCCGCTACTAACACATCTGCTCCGTTAAAATACGGTGCATTGTAGGGAACCAGTTGAATCTGTACCGGCCATTGACGAAGCATGGAGGGATTCGGCTTTCTCTTCTCCCCCGTTTCTTCGGTATTGGTGGCAGCGTTCTTATTATCTATCTTTTTGTTAAATTCCATCATTCTTGAACCAGGGCAGCCGCCGAAGCTTTGCTGTATTTCTTTATTCTTTTTATTATCCATATTCCTCTTCACTTCTTCCTCATTATATTCTAATGCTTCGCGGGTCTCAAAGGTTATCGCACCGGTGGGACAAACCGGAAGGCAATTTCCTAATCCATCACAATAATCATCCCGAAGCAGCTTTGCTTTTCCGTTTACAATACCGATGGCATCCTCATGACATGCACTTACACACAATCCACAGCCATCGCATAATTCCTCATCAATTTTTATTATCTGTCTTAACATCCCAATCCTCCTAAAAAATTATGAATACTTTTCTGTTTACAACGGAGGATTTATCCTCCTAAATATAATATGAATATTTTATTGTTTACAAAGGAGGATTTATCCTCCTAAATATAGTATCATGTTTCATTCCTTACAACAAAGGATTATCTTCCTAAAAACTCTGTCTATCCATCATTATATCGGTTTTTTTGCAAAATAGTGTATCCCTGGCTACATCTTGGTTTTACTTATGTCATGTAAATTGGTATAATGAAGATAGATAAAACCGGCAAAGCGCGGATACCTTTATCTCGTTTTGCGGATTACAGGAAAAGGAATTGAGATGACAATGGATAAACGGACAGATTTATATTTATGGCTTGCAAAGACAAACTTATTTATCAGTACATTTACATTTGGCGGCGGCTATGTCGTTGTACCCATGGTAAAAAAATATTATGTACAAGAAAAAGAATTGTTTACGGAAGATGAATTGATGGAAATGGCAGCAATCGCGCAATCTACACCCGGTGCTATTGCAATGAACCTGGTTTCTTTGGCGGGGTACCGGGTGGCGGGAATTATCGGAGTGATGATTAGTTGCATTTCCTCCATTATTCCGCCGATTGTTATTCTATCTATCATATCGGTTTTCTATTCTGCTTTTATTTCAAACACAATGGTCGCAGCGGTACTAAAAGGAATGCAGGCAGGCGTTGCCGCATTGATTGTAGATTTTATTGTTGATATGAGCCGTATGATTATTAAGGAGCGTTCTCCTGTTTTGAGTTTGTTGGTCGTATTGTCTTTTGCGATTAGCTTTTTTACTACTATCAATGTGATTTTTATCCTTTTAGGCAGCAGCATACTCTGTGTGTTTCGCGTTTTAATAAAAAGAAAGGCCGGACGGTAATATGGGGTTATTTCATCTTTTTTATGTCTTTTTTACAATCGGATTATTTAGCATCGGCGGCGGGTACGCCATTATCCCCCTCATACAGGAGCAGGTGGTTGATAAATATGGTTGGATACTACAACAGACCTTCTCAGATATTATTACGATTTCTCAAATGACACCCGGGCCGCTTGCCGTCAACACCGCGACCTTTGTGGGAATTCAGATTTCCGGTGTTTTAGGGGCTGTTGTGGCAACTGTCGGCTGTATTATCGCAGGGGTTTTTATCTCGATTAGCTTATATCGGTTTTTTAAAAAACATCAAAAGTCCAAGTATGTTTTTGAGGTATTAAATGGTCTTAAAGCCAGTTCCTTAGGGCTTATCATCTCCGCTGCCGTGGTTATTCTTCTGCTTGCCTTCACCGGGAGCGGGCAGTTAAGTGGTGATATGACTTTTGACTGGATTGCCGTTTTGGTTTTTGGAGCTGCTTTTATCGCATTAAGAAAATTAAAAGTAAATCCTATGCTGGTTATTGCAATTACCGGGGTTATCGGCAGTTTTATTTACCGTTGAGACATGCCGCAGCCGATGTTTAGAAAAGTGATGCAAGGAACGAAAAAACGGCGGTTTTGAGAAAATCAAAACCGCCGTTTTGCGTACCAGGCAAAATTACCTGCAATCGTATATCATTATATAAGCGTAGTCCTTAGCGCATTCCCTTATCATATGGGATTCCTTCCGCCTTAGGAGCACGGGAACGTTTTGACGTGAACGCCAATACTATCATGGTTGCCACATAGGGAAGCATCTTATAATAATCCTGATTGATATTTAAGGCCTTGAGAAACGGAATCAAAGCAACCGAATAGGCAACTGTTCTGAGGAATGCGAAGAACAATGCCGCAAACAAGATGGGTATCGGCTTCCACTGTCCGAATATCAGTACCGCCAAAGCTAAGAAACCAAAACCTGCTACTCCGGTATGTCCGTTCGTATTGCCGTCCATAACGCCGACTGCATAAAAGAAGCCTCCTACGCCTCCCAGAATACCGGATATTGATACTCCGGCATAACGCATGCGGTGTACATTGATTCCCACCGAATCTGCCGCTTGGGGATGTTCACCACAGGCTCTGAGCCTAAGGCCGAATCTCGTTTTATAGAATACAATCGTCGCTATGATTAATAGGGCTGTCCCGATGTAGATGCTTAGATATGTGTTCATAAAAAACAGTTTTCCTATCACCGGTATCTGGCTTAATCCCTTAACTTCTCTGATATAAAATCTTGTACTGGTTGTTACTCCGTCAGACATAAAGAACATCTTTGAGAATAATAATATTGCTGCGGGAACCAGCATGTTAAGGGCCGTTCCTACTATCGTCTGGTCTGCCTTCATATTGATGGCTGCCCAGGATAAAAGCAAGGAATAAATCAGCCCTGCCAATGCCGCAACCAGCATGCCGAGGAGAAAAACAACCTGTGCGGGAATGGGCTTCTTCTCTATAAAGTATACGAATACACAGCCGATAAACGCTCCGAAGAGCATAATTCCTTCAAGAGCGATGTTGATAACTCCGCTTCTTTCACTGAACATTCCGCCCAGGGCTACCAGCAGCAATGCCACTGCAACCGGAAGGGTATTTTGAATCAGATAATATAAGATACCCATGCCTACACCTCCTTCTTATCCGCATCCTGAATATTTTTCTCATCCGGAATCTCTGCTGCGTCCCGAATATCTTCCTCCTCCGGAATCTCTGCTGTATCCCGAATATCTTCCTCATCCGGAATCTCTGCTGTATCCCGGGTGTCTTCTTCATCCGAAGAATTCCCTGTCTCTTCTGGCACGGCGTCATCATCAATGACCGTATCCTCCGGTACCATGACGGAGCTATGGGCCGGAAGCTCCTCTCCGGCATCGGATACCGGATTCTTATGATGAATATTCTTAAAGAATCTGCCCAGAGCAGTCTTCATAATCAAGGAAAAAGCAGAGAAATATATAATAATGGATATTACTACATCGATAATTTCAGGTTTGAATCCAAGAATGCTTGTCTGGCTTCCGCCCCGCTGTATATGGGATATAAATACCGAAGAAAATATAATTCCCAGAGGACTTGAATTACCCAGCAGTGCCACCGCTATACCGTTAAATCCATTGGCGGCAATTACATTGATGGGTTCATAGGTCTGGCTGCTTCCTGTTATGGTTGAAGGTGCTAAAATTGCAAATGCTCCGCCAAGCCCCGCCAGTCCGCCGGCTATCATCATCGTAAGAATAATATTCTTCGAGCCGTTCATGCCGGCATATTTACTGGCATGCTTATTATATCCGGTTGCTTTCAGCTCATATCCGAAGATTGTTTTGTTTAATACGATGAATAACAAAATCGCCAGAGTAACTGCAATGAATATGGATATGTTTACACTGGAGCCTTCGACACCCAGAGAAGGAAGCTGGGCTGATTTGGGAAGATATGCGCTTCTTGTGGTAGTAGACACATACATCTTGGAATTTCCCTTAATAAGCATATCCACAAGATACATGCCAATATAGTTGAACATGATGGAGGTTATAACCTCGTTCACATTCAGATATGCCTTAAATATACCGGGTATCATCCCCCAAAGCATACCGCCGGCCATACCTGCAGCTACACAGGCAATCCAATGGATTCCATCCGGCAAGTCCCAGATAAGCGCCACATACATCGCACAGAACATTCCCGCCGTATATTGGCCGGACGCTCCGATATTGAATAATCCCATCTTAAACGCAAAGCCTACCGCAAGTCCCGTCATCATAATGGGCGTCGCAAAGTAAAACACATTGCCCAAATCCGTAAATCCATGCATCAGGATTTTTTGGAACGCCGCCACTGCTCTTTCCGGCTTGGCAAATAGCATAACAATAAATCCGATTACCAATCCAAGGAATATGGCCAGCAGTGCGGAGGTGAATGCTGAAAAGGATTTACTTTTATATATTCTTTTAATCCAAGGCATATTGTCCGCCGAATCTATTCTGTTTCGCATATTTGCTCTCCTTTACTCCTATCCCGTTTCGCACCTGACATATACAGGCCTAATTCCTGGACTGTTGTTTTCTTAGGATTAAGCTCACCTACAATTTCACCTTCGTACATAACCAATATACGGTCACTGATATTCATTACCTCTTCCAGTTCCAAAGAAACCAGCAATACCGCTTTCCCCGAATCCCGGGATGCTACCAGCTGCTTATGGATATATTCAATCGCACCGACATCCAATCCCCTTGTGGGCTGTACTGCGACCAGAAGCTTATGCTCCTTATCAATTTCACGGGCGACAATCGCTTTTTGCTGATTACCTCCGGACATACTCCGTACAATCGTTACCGGCCCCTGTCCGCTTCGGACATCATATTGGCTAATTAACTCCTTCGCATAATTTCGGACAGCCCGTTTTCGGATAAATCCGCTTTTATGGAATTTTGGCTGCCAATACCTTTGCAATACGATATTCTCCTCCAGGGAATAATCCAGCACCAATCCATGCTTATGCCTGTCCTCCGGAATATGGCTCATGCCGGATTTGGACCGTTTCCTTATAGAAGCCTTGGTAATATCCTGGCCACAAAGTGTAATTTGTCCGGAATTCAGCTTCTGCAGACCGGTTAATGCGGATACGAATTCCGTCTGACCGTTGCCGTCAATACCTGCCAGACATACAATTTCACCGGCATGGACATCAAATGAAACATCCTTTACGGCAAGCTTCTTATGGCTTTGTGATGAGACGGAGACATTCTTTACGGACAGCACGTTCTCCTGAACCTTCGCCTCCGATTTGTCCATCTTAAAATTCACTTCCCGGCCGACCATCATCCTTGACAATTCTTCCTTCGTGGTATCTTTTATATCCACCGTACCGATGCACTTTCCCTTACGAAGAACCGTACAGCGGTCCGCCACTGCAATTATTTCATTTAATTTATGCGTAATAAAGAGAATTGATTTTCCTTCCTTTGCAAATCCTCTCATAATATCCATCAGTTCATCTATTTCCTGTGGTGTCAGAACGGCAGTGGGCTCATCAAATATCAAAATATCATTTTCACGATACAGCATCTTCAGTATCTCTACCCGCTGCTGCATACCGACCGAAATCTTTTCAATTAAAGCATCCGGATTAACCTTTAATCCATACTGCTCACTTAATTTAACAATCTTCTCACGGGCTTCTTTCTTCTGAATAAACCCCATCTTATTCGGCTCTACGCCAAGTATAATATTTTCTAATACAGTAAAAATCTCAACCAATTTAAAATGCTGATGAACCATGCCTATTCCTAAGGCATTCGCATCATTTGGGTTATTAATCTGAACCGGCTGTCCATTCTTACGGATGATACCTTTCTCCGCCTGATATAATCCGAATAATACACTCATAAGAGTGGATTTTCCGGCGCCATTCTCTCCAAGCAGGGCATGGATTTCTCCTTTGCGAAGCTTTAAGGTAATATCATCATTTGCTACAATACCCGGAAATATCTTAGTAATATTAAGCATTTCAATAATATAATTTTCCATGGGAACCTCCACGGTAATCGGATTCGTTCATAAAAGACACCAATCCATTTCCTGTAATTTTTTTTTGGTCACAGCTTTATTATTGAATAGGCGCTATCCCCTGTTCAATAATAAAGGGGAAAGGCAACCGCCCTTCCCCTAAGTACATTCGTGTACTTAAACACTCATCATTAGGCTAAGTCAATTTGCCTATCGTCTTGAGAAAATGCACTGATTAAAAACTTATCTTACTTCAACCTTTACTTCAGCAAGGCTAAGTCCGCTTACCAACTCGTCAGCAGTAGCCACACCGCCTGCATCTTCTACAGGTATTTCACGAATAGGGTCTACCGAGCCATCTACCAATTTCTTGTATACTGCATCATATTGGTCCATTGTAAAGCTTTCGAAACGGTCAAAGGCATCTGCGCCCGCATCGCCGATAACGGCTGTAGGAAGTCCTACACCATCATTCGTAGCCTTAAAATACGTTGTGGTTCCGCCAAAGGTATCCCAGGTATTGGTTTTATAGATAGACTCCAGAACCTGAACAACGGATGTGCCTAAGCCCTTTGTGGCAGAAGTAATAACTGTTTCGCTGTCGTATCTCTGGTCAACGTCAACGCCGATAACCTTCGCTCCTGCTTCAGAAGCCGCAGCCATAACACTCTTGCCGACAGAACCGCCGCAGGCAAATATAACCTCTGTTCCTTCCTGGTACATGGTCTTGGCTGTAGCCTTGTTGGTATCATTCTCTTCAAAGTTACCGGTATAATGATAAGTAACCTCGATTGAACCGGCTCCCAAGCCTAATTCCTTCGCTGCATCCTGTGCGCCCTGTAAATAACCATAACCGAAAGCCTGAACCGCAGGTACTGCCATTCCTCCCATGAAACCAAGCTTCTTCATGCCATCCATTACAGCGGCATATCCTGCCAGATAGCCGGATTCTTCTTCCGCATACATTACGCTGGCAACATTCGACTCCGTCTTAAAGTCGGAATAATCAGCGGTATGGGGGGCACCGTCCAGAAGGATAAACTTAACTTCCGGATATTTTGTCTGTGCTTCATACATTGCTACCTCGAACAAAAATCCGGGTGTAACAACAACCTTTGCTCCTCCTGCGATTGCAAGTTCAATTGCTGCCAGATAGCCGGCATCCGATGCTTCCTCAGGCTTGTAATACTGATGAGAAATATTGTTTGCCTTCGCAAATTCTACAACACCTTCCCATGAACCCTGATTAAAGGACTTATCATCGATATTGCCCTTGTCGGTGATTAAAGCGATTTCATATGTGTCACCCGTCGCCTTATCATCACCCTTGGCATCATCATCCTTCTTGTTTCCTGCATCTCCTACCTTTGTACCATCTTTGCTGTCATCTTTTGTGCCGCAAGCTGTCAACATCCCAAGTGCAAGAACTAAAACCATAAGAATTGCTAAAATCCTCTTCATAAAACATCCCTCCGTATATTGTTCGGTAACTTGTACCGTTATATACATTATACTAAATCTGGCATATTTTTCAACCTAAAACTCAAAATATGGACGTTTTATTTTTTATTTTGCTTCTTAATCCCTTCTATAAAGCATTGATAGCACATCGAGGTATACGTATCGTTTCCCCCTATCAATATCTGCTCTCCTTCTGTTATTATTTTTCCGTCCTTATCCTTCCTTACATTGACCGTAGCCTTTTTCCCGCAGGAGCAGATTGTCTTTATCTCCGTGATGGAATCTGCTATCTCCATAAGCCTTTTACTCCCCGGAAACATCTTCGTACGAAAGTCAATCCGAAGCCCGAAGCAAAGCACCGGAATATCATACTCTATGACAATCATCGCCAGCTGGTCGACATGGGCCTCCGTAAGAAACTGGCATTCATCAACAATGATAACATCTACCTTATTATCTAATTTCAAAAAGCTCTGGTATACATCCTCATCAAAATAAAGCTCATATGCCTTCGCCTCCAGTCCAATCCTGGAACGAAGCATCCCCTCAGGGTCCCTATTGTCAATATGGGGCTTAATCAGCCATACCCTCATTCCCCGCTCTTCCTAATTGAATTTCGTAATCAATGCCTGTGCTGTTTTAGAGCTTCCCATTACACCATATTTAAAATAAAGCTTCGCCATAAAACCCTCCATGCCGCAAATAATGCTGTTCTTTACAAGAATTTTTGAATTCGTTTAATTATCAAAGCCCCAAGGATTCCGATAAGAGTTCCGCTTATGACACCCGAAATCATCAAAACCGGCAGATAATATATCAGGCTGGTATTCTTCACATATAGAATCGCAACGATAATCTGGCCGACATTATGGGCGATTCCGCCTATGATGCTAACTCCAATCATACTAAAAAGCTTTAGCTTCATGAAGATTACCATGGAAAGCCAGCTGAGAAGTCCCCCTGCAAGACTGAACAGAATTGTTGAAGGGTCACGGAAGGTAAATCCCACAAGAAGAACCCTTACTACGGACAGGACCAGGGCTTCCTTAACGCCAATCCCATATATAGCGATAATGACAACAAGATTCGCCAGTCCCAGCTTTATTCCGGGTACAGGAAACGGTATGGGAATAAGGCTTTCAATGTAACTGAAAATAAACGCCAAAGCAATAAACAAACCATATGAAGCTATTTTTCTGTTATTCATCGTAACTCCTCTATGCCGCTTTTAATTGGCAATCGCGTCAAGTCCGCTATCCTCACTGCCAATTACCCGAAGAACAACCCTGTTTGGAAGACATGTAATTGTTTCATTGTCATAATGAATCTGCCTGTGCTTGACACATAGCTTATCGGGGCAGCTTGCTTCAAGCATTCCCGCACGTCCGTCCTTTATCTCAACGGTATTCCATTCTCCGTTCTCAAGCTGTATCTTATATGTGGTATCCTCATCAAGATATAAGGTCTTATACTCTTTTCCGTCAATCGTTATAAGCACCCTGCTTCCTTCTGACTTAAATAACTGCATCAAAAGAAACGCCAAGGCAACAATTACAATTATACCACCTAATAAATAAAAGTCATTTTTCTTCATAAAATCATACCCTGCTATTATAAGGAGCAAGTGTTTTGATTGCTGCTGCAGACAACGACACTTGCTCCAAGATTTCATTCCTGTTAATTATACATACGTTCTGATGAACATTGTTCATCAGAGCATTGTTTATCAGAACATTGCAAGTACCATATAGATTAAGCTTGCAGATACAAGTTCAACCGGCATATGCTTTATTTCCTTGCTGATTCTGGAAAATACGAGGTACTTCCTTACCGAATATACTAATAGCAGCGTCGCCAAAACAACGATAACCATACTGACCGACGAACTGATACTGTCGATTGTAAACGGCTGGCTGGCCAATACCACCGGTATTATTACAAGGAAGCCGTCTGACTTAGGAAAGTCAGATTTATTCTTATTATACATCCTGTTAAGAATCGCGATTCCTATACCTGCAAGCAAAAGTCCTGTTCCGGCCTGTGAAAATCCGGGAGAAAAATATCCGGACTCTGCAAGTTTATATCCGTGAACCGCTCCCGCTGCCATGAATTCTCTTATAATTGATATTATCAGTAAAGCAGCATAGGCTCCCGCACCCTCAAACAAAAGGCGGTTATAATCCGTATCACCCTCTGCATAGATAATATGCTTTGCTATCAATATACCTAAGAATACATGGAGTATCTCCGCCATGTTCGTGGTCTCATATCCCAAGACTGCAATTAATATAACCTGAAACAAAGAATAGGTAAGGGCCGTCATTAATATGATGATACACGAATTTCTGCTCCATTTAGGAATCATCTTTCCAAACAACTGATCAAGCAGCAGACCGAGTGTTGTAATCAGCAGGATAAGAATACCCGTTATCAGGGCATCCTTCATATTCTGTGAAAAAACCACCATGGACAGTGCAAATGCTTCCATTGGATATTTTACTTTCATATACCCTTCCTTTCCCTATCTTACCTATTTGCCTGCATGTGCGCTGATAAATTCATAGGCATTGTTTACGATTTTAAGTAGTCCTTCCGTTGTTACTGTAGCACCTGAAATTGCATCAATCTCTCCGTTATCAGCTGAAGGAGCATTTCCCTTTAGATAAATAGGAGCGGAAATACCCTTAAACTGGTCCATGTAGTTATCCTCTTCCATCTTAGCACCATAGCCCGGAGTTTCACCATGGCTTACTACCTTTACTTCCTGAATTGTCTTTGCGTCACTTTCAAATATAACTTCCAAAGTTAAATTCGGAGCAAAGCCACGGGCCTTTGCAACAACTGAATAGGATGTAACCGTATCACTGTCGTCCGTAATTTCTCTTGCGGACACAATGCCATCTGCACCTTCTACGTCTATCGCTCCCGGAAGGTCTTCCTGAACCTGGTCACCGCCCGGTTTCTTATCGCCTTCATCTTTAACTAATATCTTACTTCCATAAATTACGCCAAAGGCAAGAATTGTTACAACAGCTAACGCTATAATACCTTTTAATCTACTATCTTTCATAACATATCCCTCTCTTTCAAAATATAATAATATTTAATATATGAATCTTAAACTTGTTTTTTTATTTATTTTTGACCTTAACGCCATATATATGGGGTCTTATTACGATTTCAACTATACCGGACAAACAATTTGCCAAGAGAATTCCATAGCTGACACCCTCGGGAAGCATTCCCCAGAGCCTTATTCCTGCCGTAACGAGACCTGCAATCACAGCTAAGGTTACCTTAACCCTCGGCGCTACCGAAGCATAGTCTGTCATCATAAAGCACGCTCCAAGTATTAATCCTCCGGATAAAAGATTCGTCAATATATCTCCCTTAAATAATCCGTCCTTTGCAAATACGAAGGTTACCAGCAATACGGTGGCAATATAAGCACTTACAGCCGAAAGGTTTACAACCTTCCGATAACACAGGTATGCAAATCCAATAAGAAGCAGCAAGGCACTGGTTTCGCCTATACATCCCGGGATGTTTCCGATAAACATATCCCATTTTGAAAACTGCGTAAAATCCGAACCGGATTTGTATAATCCCAAAACTGTTGCAGAGCTTACAGCGTCCACTCCTGAATGGTATGTGCTTACATAATTTGATATGGAAGCCGGCCATAAGAACATCAGCAAGGCTCTTCCCATTAAGGCAGGATTGGCAAAATTACTGCCGATTCCTCCGAAAAACTGTTTTACCACCACGATGGCAAATACGGAGGCTATCATAACTGCCCATATCGGAGTCGTTGAAGGCACATTAAATGCGATCAGTATTCCGGTTACAACACAGCTCCAGTCACTGACAGTCAGCTGCTCTTTTTTTATCTTCTGCCACAGATACTCGGATAACACACAGGTAGTAACCGCAGCCAGAACAAGAATCAGTGAGTTAATTCCAAAGAAATATATCGAGCCTAATAAGGCTGGTAGCATTGCCAGAACCACATCCTGCATAATTACTTTTGTAGAAATGTTCTTTACGATGTGAGGACTGACTTCATGTAATTGTTCTGCAGTTTTAAGCTTCAACATATCATCCTCCATTCCTCTCCCATCTAATCCTGAATACTTCTTTTTTGGCTTCCGTAATCCGGTACGCCAATTCTCTCTTTGCAGGACAGACATAAGAACAGCAGCCACAGCTTATACACTCTGTTGCATAAAGCTTCTCGCATAATGAGATATCATTCTCTATCGCTGCAAAATCAATTTTAAACGGGGCAAGTCCCGCAGGACATACTCTCTCACATTCACCGCAGCGGATACAGGGCGATTCAATCTTCGGAGTATCCTCCAGTATTAATAATCCGGAGGTAATCTTTGATACACTTCCCTCCAAATTCACGGTTCCCTCTCCTAATTGTATACAGGAGCCGGTCATCGGTCCGCCTTCAACGATTCTGCTTGAATTCGTTGTTAATCCGCCGGACTGTTCAATAAGCTCATCATACCGGGTACCTATGGGAACCAGATAATTGCACGGATTCTTCACTCTTCCGGTTACGGTAACAACACGGGCCGTTAGCGGTTTATCTCCTAATACCGTATCGGCCAGCGCTTTCGCCGTACCAACATTATTAATAATGACGCCGATACTGGCCGGAAGACTTCCTGCCGGTACTTCCATATTAAGAACAGCCTCTACTAACTGGCGCTCTCCTCCCTGAGGATATCGCGTCGGAAGAATTTTAATCTCTATGGGAAGTCCTTTGCCCGATATAATCTGTTCCAAAGCCGCGGCAACATCCTGCTTATTATCCTCAAGACAGATAATTGCCTTCTCTGCACCGGAGACCTTAACAAATAGGCGTACACCGTTGATGATTGCATGCCCATGCTCCATCATAAGCATATGGTCGCAGGTAAGATACGGCTCACATTCTGCGGCATTAACCAGGACATACTTAATCACTTCTTTTGTCTCATATTTTATATGGGTAGGAAAGCCAGCGCCACCCATACCCACAATGCCGCCTTCATTCATTTTCTCAAGAATACTCTCTCTGGTAAAGGCGGAAAGCTCAACCAACTCTTCTTCATAACCACTTACCGGATTTTCGATATCTGCATGATTGTCATCCGATTGAATAATGACAATCTCTATATCCTTGTCAAGTGACAAATCATGTATCAATTTAACATCGACAACTTGTCCACTGATACTGGCATGAATATTTGCACCACCAAACTTTTCCGGTTTCCCTATTAAATCCCCTTTGGAAACCTTGTCACCGGCCTTCACGATTGCTTTACATATGCTGCCGGGTGACTGTTTCATTGATATTTCTACTTTTTGGGGCATGTACATACGAATCGGTATCTGATTGCTTAACAGCTTGTCCGTACCGTCCGCCGGATGAATACCACCATGAAAATAGTGCTTCAAAACAATTAGCCCTCCTGCCGTTTGGTAATTAATTATGGTAATTATGGTAATTATGGTACTTAGTTAAAATTTTGACATAGAGGCGTATTAAGAACACCTCTGCATACCTAAAACATCATAATACGCTCCTGAATAAATGTCAAGTAATTGCATATATTTTGGTATTATTTGTTCCTATATCTCGAATTCATCTATGCATATTCTTCGTAATTATTGTTCCAGCATCGTTGCTATTATATCCATATATTTTCCGTCAAACAATTCTATCATACCCTTATCACAGGCAGCAGCCAGCTTGGGGTCGATTGGCAGCTTCGCATAAACCGGTATGTCATTCTGCGCGGCAACCTTTTCTACCTGGCTTTCTCCGAAAACAGGATATTCCTTGTCACAATCCGGACATTTAAAATAGGACATGTTTTCGACAATACCCAGAATCGGTATATCCATCATCTTCGCCATCTTTATCGCTTTTTCCACAATCATCGATACCAGCTCCTGCGGTGAGGTCACTATAATAATCCCTTCCACCGGTATGGATTGAAATACTGTAAGCGGTACATCCCCGGTTCCCGGAGGCATATCCACGAACATATAATCCACATCATTCCAGATTACCTCCGACCATAGCTGCTTTACGGTACCGGCAATAATCGGTCCTCTCCAGACTACCGGATCCGTTTCATCCTTTAAAAGCAGGTTAATAGACATAATATCGATTCCTGTCTTTGACGTTACAGGCATGAGGCCCATCTCATTTCCGGTGGCTTTATCCTTCAGTCCGAATGCCTTGGGTATAGAGGGTCCGGTAATATCCGCATCCAGTATGGCACTATGATATCCTCTGCGCTTCATTTCAACTGCCAGCATGGAGGTTACAAGGGACTTTCCCACACCTCCCTTGCCGCTGACGATACCGATAACCTTTTTTATATGACTAAGCTCATGAGGCTGTACCCTAAAATCAGTCTGACTTTCTTTCCTCGATGGGCAGCTTTCCCCACAACTGCTGCAGCTCATATCACAATTTTCGCTCATAATAAGCATTCCTTCTTTCTTTTTTATCTTTCTAATTCTATTATAACTCATCAAGACAATTATACATACTTTCTTTTTTATATCAATATTTAATTCTTCAAAACATTCCAAAATCCGCTTCTTCTTTTAACAACTTACCCCTTTACGGAATATGATGATATATACACGAAGATGTCGTATCACATGACAAAACAAGCAAGGAGTGATAGCTGATGAGCATAAATAAACGATTGAACAGGGTCCTATCCTCTTCTCCCAGAATACCCTTTGACGACTATTCAAGATTTATTATAATGAGTGACTGCCATAGGGGAGACGGCGATTTCTCAGATAATTTCTCAACGAATCAAAATCTTTTTTTCGCAGCCCTGCAATACTATTACGAAAAGGATTTCACTTATATTGAGCTGGGTGACGGTGATGAGTTGTGGGAAAACCGAAAAATCGATGTGATTATAAATACCTATAATGATATTTTCTGGCTTATGTCACAGTTTTATAGAAAAAACAGACTTTATATGATATATGGCAATCATGACATGATTAAGAAAGACCCGAAATACTCCAGGACAAAATGCAGTTCCTTCTTTTGCGACAGTACCAATTCAACCATACCGCTTTTTCCTGGTATTAAGATAACGGAGGGCCTGATACTGGATTATCAAAAAACCCCTTATGAAATATTTCTTACCCATGGGCATCAGGCGGATATCATAAATGATACCTTCTGGAAATTATCACGGTTCCTTGTGAGGTACCTGTGGAGGCCTCTGGAACTAATCGGTATAAGAGACCCCTTCAGTGCCGCAAAAAACAGTGAAAGAAAAACCCAGATAGAAAAAAATCTTTCAGACTGGTCAGCAAGGAATCATCAAACGATTATCACAGGACATACCCATCGGCCGGTCTTCCCAAAACCCGGCGGGGTTTTGTATTTTAATGACGGCAGCTGTGTACATCCCAGACATATTACCGGAATTGAGATTATGAACGGAAGCCTGTCCTTAGTCAGATGGGCACTCATGATACGGCCCGACCAATCCCTGTATGTAGGACGGGAAGTCCTGGAAGGCCCGGTCAAAATAGAAGAATATATAGGCGAAAATCTTTGAACGGACTTGTAGTATGTATCATAGGGATGTCCAGATTTCACATGATACTTGGAATAGGTGCCCTGTACAATTTTTACACGGCACCTGTCCAAGTATAAATTCGAGTACAGCCCTACTCTTCCAAATCTATTACACTGGTCGGGCAGCCGTCTCTGGCTTCCTCTGCCCTCTCTGTACAGTCCTTTGGTATATCCTCTTTAATTGCTTCCGATACTCCGTCATCATTATAGCTGAATACTTCCGGACAAACATCAATACATAATCCGCAGCTGATACAGCCATCCTGATCCACATATGCCTTCATATGCTTGCTCCTTTCATAATAATTCCAGATAGTGATTCTATCAAAGATATTATGTTTATTTAAGTAACAAATATTCTTAATCATTCATATTTTTAATTGAATTGTACATGCTAAGAATAAGTTTTGTATGTTTACGGCTTTGGGTATAAAAACCCCGCAATATATCTT
>JAEZXP010000170.1 GCA_023419655.1 Bacillota bacterium
GTGCAATATCTTCCTTATAATGATGGTAAAAGTCAGTGGCTTCCCGGCTTGGGTAACAGGCATCCTTTTCAAAGGAACGGGTTATTCTTTTTGGCCGGGTACTTGAGCCATTTGTGCAATGGTCGGGTACGGAATCACCTTTGCCGCCGAGATTCCATCCGCCTTCATACTGATTTGCAGCCGTGGCTCCTCCCCATAAAAAATCTTCACGGAATGTTTTCATTGGCAACCTCCAGAATACTGTTATTCAATAATTTCAAATCCCATCTTTCTAATATTTTCAACACTGGCTCCCATGTTTTCATTAATCGTATGGAATAGTTCGTGCTCGTAAGCGGTTTTTCCCTCATACCAGGTACCGAAGCTCTGCGTCTGTCCTACTCTTGATAAGCGCGGTTTTTCAGTAAATCCCTTGCTTCCCCATTTGCCGGTAAAGTGAATTTCTTTATCCGCAAATCGCCATATCCCCTTGGTATAAGTAACCGTATCGTCATCTGTCTCTGCATAAGGCAAACGCTGCCAATCACATTCCAGCGTAACCTCATCTGTCAGAACAGGCTCTTCTCCCTCTAACCAGTAAAAAGCCACGCCATGGCCGTTACGGCTATGAATGTTCAGATATGCACATTCTTTCCATCCATCCTTCCTGATTCCCGCATAATAGCTCCAGATATAATGAGTTGCTGTCTGTATAATGGCATTTCTGTCTCCATGAGGTGCAAATAAGCGGTCAAAGCATCCCAATGCCCGAATCGGCTTTCCCTCATAGGTTCCCGTAAGCAAACAATGGGTGTGCCAGTACGGTATCTGCTGGGGGGAATCCGTGTGAATGAATATTGCATAAGGAAAGTATTCTGCCTTGAAATCAAAAACATCGCTTTCCTTCCAGGTAGCTCCTGATTCTGTATAGCGAAATTCCGTGAAGGGATTTTCCGATTTCATCTCATAAGTAACAGGGTTGTCTGATATCTTTTGGTATACGCTTGTCTTTGTATCCGCCTGGGCAATATCAGTATGATGTGCGGACGACTGAACGCCTAACGGTCCGTCTCCCAATCTGACAATACCGCCCCACCGGTAATAATCCGGCTCCATGTTTCGCATGTAATAATGCGGATTTACATCATCCTCCGGCATCAGCATGCACCAGTTCAGATGCCTGTACAGTTCGGCATTTCCATCCCTCTCAAAACATTTTGGCTGATAGCTGAAATCATCCGCTGTCAATTTTCTGATTTCCACTCCGAAATTGTTCATGTCCACTCTCCTTCCAACACACCTGTCCGGTCGTGTTCTGCATAATGTGTACTGTTAGTATCCATGTATTAATAAATAAAAAAACCTCCAGCAAACAGACGATTCTTTTGTCTGTTTGCTGAAGGTAATGCCCGATTGGTTACAATCCTTCTTTTGCACATATTCGATTCACATGCAATATTAAATATAGTTTTTCTTCCTCACATAAACGCCGGTGAAAGATTTTATCAAGATAAGAACTTATTTTATCAACACAGTTTGATATCTGTTGAAATTCATCTCTTAGTGACGCATACATTACTAAATTATCCGTGTTTATTTTCTTCTGGTCATTTAGTCTCTTTAGCAAATATTCCATATGTGTTGCGTATCTGGCATAATTAAATGTCTTTCGGTTTACCTTGATTTTAAGTTCTTTTTCTATTATCTTCGTTACATCTTCTAAAATTTCTTTCTGGTCAACCTTTGCAAAAATTGTTTCATTCTCTATTTTATGTGTAAGTCTGGCATTCACAAGATTCATTGCTATACCGGCCGCTTCATCCGGCCTAAGTTGAATTTGAAATCGCACTTTTATCTCTTTTAAAGCACCCTCGGCAATTTCCATTTCAAGCGGATAGGTCTGAGCCACTTCATACGACAAAGGCATCCTGACCTGTATATTCTTCTTTGCTCTTTCTATACTAAAAGCGATATGGTCTGCTAATGTCAAAACAGCGTTTGCATTTAATTCATAATTTAAAATACTATTCGCTCTATCTATAATCTTGGCTGAAAATTCTATGATATCCACAGGAATGTCATTTATCATGGATATATATTTGCTGTCTATATTATAAAATGTTCGATTAATCTTACTTAAATCCGTTATCAGATACGGCATAGCGGGAAATCCAATCCCTTTGCCAAATGCAATCAGTTCCTTCCCATTACCGTCTATACAGATTGCCACATTATTGTTTATCTTTTTTATAGCTTTCATAAATTTCTTCCCCTATAAAAAAACTCTTCTCAGCACACTAATAGTAAACACTAATAGTAATGCCTCAAAGAGTAACAATCTATTAATACAATAATAATCGTTTTTTCGATAATTTTCAACTGACAAAAGTTACAAAAAATAACTAAAAATTTTGTATGCTTTCACGGGTTGCCCTTTGTATTCCTCTCGTACCGGCCTGATATACTTAAAAAACCGTTCCGGGTTGTAATAAAGATACATTATTTTACTTGCTGTTTTCTTCCGCTTATAAAGGCGCCCCCCAGAATCAAAATCCCTCCGACAAGCTGCTGACCACTGAGATTCTCACCTAGGAATATAGCTGACATCACAACCGCTGATATCGGGTCAATATAGCTGAATATAGCAACCGTCTGACTCTCCAGCTTTTGTACCGATGAAAAATAAAGCAGATATGCCACACCGGTATTTAATAATCCCACCAATACCAGCTTGATTATTGCTCCGGTATTCAACAAACTCAATGGAACAGTTCCCTGTAACAGCACATAGGGAATCAGTATCAGCGAAGCAACGGTTAGTTGGATGATGGTTATATCAAGGCCTCCCATCTCCTTAATAAGCTTATTGAAGATAACGACAAAAGCATAAAGAAAAGCGGCACCCAGACCAAATCCAATACCCGCCAGCTCATTCCTGCCAGAACTTCCATCCCCTCCGGTTCCCGCAACGAAAAACATTCCAATAATTGCCGCAAGGACACACAGGACTTTTCTGAGAGTAAGCTTTTCTTTCAATAAAAACGGCGAAAGAAATACCACGATGACCGGAGCAAAATAATAGCTTAGCGTGGCATTCGTTATGCTTGTATATCTGTAGGCTTCAAATAACAGAATCCAGTTAAAGCCCAAAGCTGCGCCGGAGGCTATCAAATAGTTGAAATTTCTTCGTGCCCCCTTAAAAGTTGGTTTCTTTTTCATGGCAATAGCAGCAATCGTCAAAAATGCACTTCCTATCACGCCTCTTATCATGGCAATCTGAGCGGAGGAGAATGGTATTCCTCTGATAATCAAGCCAATACTTCCAAAGATAACCATAGCGATAATCAGATGTAATTTGGGTTTCATAATCATACGCCTTTCTATGTAAAAACAGCTGTTACCGTCCGGAACAACTCTTTCCATCGTGTAACAGCTTTTCTTTTTCAACTATGCCTTTAAATAAAAACCAGCTTATACTCTCTTCATATATTCACCGGTTCTGGTGTCTATGCTGATTCTATCCCCCTGATTTACAAACAGCGGAACATATACGGTTGCACCGGTCTCAACAACTGCGTGCTTTGTAGCACCGGTTGCGGTATCTCCTTTAAAGCCCGGCTCTGTATCCGTAATTTCCAGTTCTACAAAAAGCGGAGGCTCAATGGCAAATACAACCCCATTATGGGAAAGCATCTTAACCATTTCATTCTCCTTAACAAATTTGAGGGCGTCTCCCACTGCTTCCTGATTCATCGCAATCTGGTCGTAGGTTTCCACGTTCATAAAATGGAACAGGTCACCATCACTATACAGATACTGCATATCACTTCTGTCAATATGTGCCTGTGGGAATTTCTCTGTAGGACGGAATGTACGCTCTGTAACACCGCCATTCTTAATATCTCTTAATTTAGTTCTTACAAATGCGGCACCTTTTCCCGGCTTAACATGCTGAAAATCAATAATCTGGTATACGGTATTCTCTATTTCAACTGTCAGTCCATTCCTAAAATCTCCTGCTGATACCATACTAATAATTCCTCCTTAATATTAACTACACATTAGTTTATAATAATCTGACATTCTTTGCAACAATTTTTTTACAACTCAATCCATGATACTTTTTTATAATTCGATGAGTGATTTATCGGAATGGGTATAGTTCTCATAACCATCCTCCGTTACTGCAACCAAATCCTCTATTCTGACACCGCCAAAACCCCGGACATAGATACCCGGTTCGACAGTAATGGCCATTCCTGCTTCTATAACAGCTTCCTCACCAGGTGAAAATCTCGGGTCTTCATGAATGAATAATCCTACGCTGTGACCCAGTCCGTGACCAAAGCATCCCTCGTAGCCGGCATTGTATATGATATCTCTTGCCACTTTATCCACATCCTTGCCTCTAAGTCCTGCCTTGATGACATCCAGGGCGGCAAGCTGTGCTTCAAGAACAAGATTATAAATCTCCTTCTGCTTATCCGAGGCTTTTCCAACCACGATGGTTCTTGTCATGTCTGAGCAATATCCCTCATATACACAGCCGTAATCCATCGTTATAAAATCCCCATTCTCAATCTTCTTTAAGGTCGGAACTGCATGAGGCATGGATGAGTTCACGCCTGAAGCCACAATTGCAGGAAAGCTTGTGCTTTGTCCACCGTAGAGCTTTAACAGGTATTCAATCCTTGCCGCTATCTCAAGCTCTGTCATTCCCGGTTTTATAAAGGTCAGCATCTCCGAGAACACCTTGTCTCCGATTGCTTCTGCCTGCCGGATATATTCCAGTTCTTTCTGGGTCTTAATTCTTCTTAAATTGGTAATCTCATCATTAATCGGTACGAATTCAGCTACGTTCAGTTTCTTCTTCAGTTCCTGGTACTTCGAATACAGCATGTCCTTTGATTCAAATCCAAGACGTGTGACCTTCTCTAAGCTTAGAATATCATTAATTGCTTCCTCATAGCCTCCGCCGCCGATGGTTATAATCTCATATCCTTCTGCTTCCGCTTCCGCCTGGTAGGTATAACGAAAATCCGTTATTACCGCATGCCGTGTTGCAGAAATATAAAGATATCCGGTCTCTCCCGCAAATCCGCTTATATAACGCATGTTATTACCGTTGGATATCAGCACTGCATCGATATTTAGCTTTTTTTCTATTTCCTGCACTCTTTTAAAATTATCCATATTAATCCTTCCTGTCTTTATGTATTTTGAGGTATGAACGACGTATACGCTCTGACTTCTATACTAATATTTTATGTAAAATATTATACACGAATTCTTGTATTTATATGTTGCCACACAACCGTCTAAATATATCCTTTTCGTTTTATGGCAATCTTTTATGAATTTCCGTTATCACAAAGCTTTAACATAGCTTCCATTGCCAGAAGATAGCCCTCCAGTCCAAGCCCGGCAATCTGTCCGTTACATACTGCTGCCGTCACGGATGTGTGCCTGAATTCTTCCCTTTGATGGATATTGGATATATGCACTTCAATCTTCGGAATGCTGACACTTGCCAGCGCATCCCTTATCGCGTAGCTATAGTGGGTAAACGCAGCAGGATTAATAATGATTCCATCCATCTTTTCTATATGGGCTCTCTGAATCACATTGATGATTTCACCCTCTGTGTTACTTTGAAAAGTTTCAACTTCAATAGCAAGCTCCTTTGCCTTTTCTTCTATTAAACGAAGCAATGCAGAATAATCTCTGTTACCATAAACGCCCTTTTCCCTGATTCCAAGAAAATTCAAATTCGGTCCGTTAATCACTAAAAGCTTCATTCCAATCCTCCCATACAAAACTATAAAATATACACTGTCTACAATGGAGGATTTATCCTCCTATATAGACTATAAAATTTTCAAACTGTCTTTTCTATATGTTTTACATCTGTCCTAAGATTTCCTCCGCTATCTCTTCGATAGACTTACCATCCGTATTGATTATAATATCCGCAGCGCTTTCATAGATGGGTGCCCGGCGGGCAAGAAGCGTCTCTGTCCTATCTCTAAAATTATCTCCCGCAAGAAGAGGTCTTGTTGTATCGCCGGTTAATCGGTTCATTATAGTATCAGAGGATGCCTGCAAATAAATAACATGACCCATCATGCTTAACAGCTCTCTGTTTTTTTCTCTGAGAACCATGCCGCCCCCTGTGGAAAGTACAGCTTTTTCCAAGTCATCCTTTACTGTCAATAACAGTGCCGTCTCAAGATTACGAAAGAACTCTTCCCCATGTATACTGAAAATCTTTTGGATTGCTGTTCCTTCTTCACTCTCAATCATCTCATCCGCATCACGAAAGCTATATCCAAGCTTGTCCGCCAATAATTTACCCACACTGCTTTTTCCTGAACCCATAAAACCGATTAATACAATATTGTCTGATTTTTTCATCTCTTAATTTTACCTCTTTTTAAATCCCTGCGATAATGCTTCAGCACAATCCTCTCCAGCTTTCTTTTAAGCACAATCTGTATCTCTTCCTTCGGGCCGATAGGCTTTACAAAGTAAGACATCATCCCTATTCTGTTCGCGCCAAATATATCCGTAAACAACTGGTCTCCTACAAATACCGTATTATCAATTGTTGTTCCCATTCGCTCCATTGCCTTTAAGAAGCTCTTCTTCGCAGGTTTATTCGCATCATAAATATAGTTTACATGGATGTCTCTATTAAATCTTGCTACCCGCTCCTCTTTATTATTGGAGATAAGGCATACCTCGAATCCAATTTTTTTTAATTTTGCCATCAGCTTTATTGCCCTGGGACTTGCATCGGCGCCATGCTCTACCAGGGTATTATCGATATCAAAGATAATTCCCCTGTATCCCTCTTCGTACAACTTATTATAATTGATAACATAGGCGGAATCTGCAATCCGTTTCGGGTAAAACATTCTTAGCATAAAATCTCTCCAAACTTGACTATTGTAAATAGATTATAACAACGAATACCATTTCATACAATATAAACTTCCTTTTATGCATATAAAACACATCTCTGCCTGTCAATATATGCCTGTCTGTATAGAACACAAAAACTATGCCACAAATAAAAGTATCTGCTTATGGCATAGTTTTATGTATACTGGCGTCGTTGTTTAACGAATGTTTCTTCTATTTTTTGCTGACAATCTCAATCAATTGATTATTTCGAACATCCGAATTGATGTCAACCATCGGAAAGCTCATGAGCTTGTAAGTCCAGACTGCTCTTCCAATTCCGTATTCCATCAGCAGCTCGCTTAAATCTTCATGCCATCTTAGATTGCTTTCCATCGGTGCATGGTCGATTACACCATACTCTCCGCAGTAAAGAATAACATTCCTTTCCTTTGCAAAGCTAAGCGCCGGCTGAAGAAGTTTGCGAAGGTATTCTTTGTCTACTGTTGCACCGTAACCATAGTTATTCTTGAATTCATCATCCTTGGACCGATATTTTTCATACAAATCTTCCCCCGAAGGATATTCAATTTCAAACTCCAAATCCTTGAGAAGCGGTTCCCAGCTTGCTTTTTGATGGGTAAAGATATGAGGCTCATAAAAATGAAAGGTGTATACCAGATTATCATCCGGAATATTATCTAATTCATGGAGCGTCCTTGCACTATTGTAATGATTGCCTCCGATAATAATCGTCCTGCTCTCATCAATCTCCCGTATTCCCTGCACTGTCCTTTTACTTAGGAAATTCCACCTGTCACTGTCAGGCTCCACGATTTCATTAAGGAGCTCAAAGACTACATTGCTTCCATAACTTCTATACCGCTTTGCAAATTCCTGCCATAACCGGATATAGCGCATCTGCATATGCTCATCTTCAAACAGGCGGTTCTCACTTAGCGAATGAAAAGCATAACCCGGTGCCCTGTGAAGGTCCAATATGATATTAAGCTTGTATTCTTCACACCACCGGATACAGTTGTCAATGCAGGAGAATCCCTCTTCCTTATATTCAAAGGGCCTGTCATCCTCCTCAAGTACCATATAATCAATGGGAAGCCTTACATGGTCCATCCCCCAGCCTGCAATCTGTGCAATATCTGCTTTGATTATAAAAGAATCAAAATGTTCTTTTTTTGCTTCGCGGTATTGGGATATCCATCCGCCTAAATTCACACCTGCCTGAAAGCCATCAAATTTACTCATATCGGAATCCTTTCTGTTTACTATACTGAATGAATAATGATACATCAAAATATTATTACCGTTCAATTCACTTTATCATATAAAAATTCCATGAATAAAATCAATGGTTCAAACAAATCACATCATGGAATATCTTGTATAAAGCTCTCCCCAGGCACCTAAAGCCCTTCCGTCCCATGAAAAATAGGTCTGGCAGGTTGTACTTACCGGCTTAATGGACTGCATCCGTTTCTCCATACTCGTACTTTCATCCTCTAAGCTTTCCTCCGCCAGAACATTACGGATTTTACACAAAAACACTTCACCATCATCAAGGGGAAAGGATTGTGATACCTCAAGCTCAAAAGACAAAGGGCTGTCATCCAATACCGGAACATCCAAAACAGAGCCTCTTGTTATTCCAGCCGCAA
>JAEZXP010000188.1 GCA_023419655.1 Bacillota bacterium
ATTGATGATATGGAACAGGGGATAATGGAACAAATTTTTAGAGGAAAGAACCAATGACAAAAATCTCTAGTGGACAAAACAATGTGGAAACTTGGGAAATCTTGGTTAAGGAGTTGTATTATGCAAGTTAGCAGTCTATTAAATGATGATGAAATTAAAGAATTGCAGCAAAAGTTTTATGAATATTTTGAAACCGGATATGCTTTTGAAGAGTTTTTAAAAGACTATCTTTTAAAAATGGGGCTTGATGAGGTAGAGGTAACGCAGCGTTCAAGAGACGGGGGCATCGATTTAACTGCTATTCGTAAAGGTGTCGGTGATTTTAGTGAAATCGATATCACGCATTATTATATTCAAGCAAAAAGGTATGCTTATGACAATTCGGTTGGTGCACCTGCAGTGGAGCAATTAAGGGGCAGGGTTCCTGACGGACATAAGGGAATGCTTATTACAACATCAAAATTTTCATTGCCGGCACAAAAAACAGCAATTCAATCCAATTTACGTCCTATTATTTTAATCGATGGTAAAACACTTGTAACAAGTTGCATTGATAATGAAATAGGTTTTATTTTTAAGCCTGTTTTCAGTCCAAAACAAATGGATAAATTTATAAGCAAAAAAGCTGAAGCCGTTAAAAATGATGCAAAGATATATGATTCTGTTAAAGATACCAGAAATTATATTGAAAAAACATTAACCTTCAATGATATACGGGCAAGAATTATATCGGTGCCCTCATCCATAATAAAGCAGTTCACAGATGATATGGATAAGGTAGATGTTATTGTTAATGAAACAAGCAATTACAATTTTAGTATCGTCAGAGGCCGCAACTATTTTGGAGGTGTTACGGAAATGCTGAAGCAGTATGGGGCAATCTCCGATGATGGTGTAATAACTGCCAGACAAACCAGGTGGTATTATGACAATGATAAAAAAATTGTACATATTTATGTCGAAGAATAAAGCAAGATTTATCTTAATATATAATCCAATATTATAAAGAGGTACAAAAGCGATGAGAACGGAAAAAGCAACATTTACAAATATGTGTATGGTATATGACGGTGATAGAATACTGGTTCAAAACAGGCGGGATTCAAACTGGCCCGGAATAGCCTTTCCGGGAGGTCATGTTAAGCCAGATGAATCTTTTGTCGAATCCACGATAAGAGAAGTCCGGGAGGAAACCGGCCTTGATATCGATAATCTCGAGCTATGCGGTGTTAAGCAATTTACGACTGATAAAGATGGCCGGTATATTGTCTTTTTGTATAGGACAAATTCATATCGCGGAGAGGTTGTTTCTTCCGATGAAGGAGAGGTATTCTGGCTCCGGAGAGATGAGCTGAATAACTATACGCTCTCTGATGGTTTTTCCGATATGCTGAAAGTATTTACGGAAAGCATCAATGAATTATTCTATTATAAAGAGGATGATGCCTGGAATTATAAGTTCTTGTAAGCTTTTACGACCCGGCAGAGGAATATTTGCGAACGCCCATCTTCCACGCTCCGATACATGGCAGGATAAACAGTGAGCCCATCAAAGGAATAAGTGCATAAAACCACCCAACGCCATCGATTCTGCCCAGTAAATATTGCATTGGCAAATAATTTACGGTTCCAAAGGGTATTACAAATGTAAAAAAGACCGTAATCCATTTTGGAAAAATATTTAGCGGGTAGCTGGCATGTTCTTTCATGCCATGAGTGAATATATTGGCCACTTCCAGGGCTTCTATCGTCCAAAAAGCAGCCGCTGCCTGCAGCATATATACCCCTGAAAAAATGATACTTCCGCCGACAAGCATATGAAACAGCATGACTATCTTCACAAAGCTCCAGGATATATCCGCACCAATAAGTGCGATGATAAAGACAATTATCGATTGCAGTAAGTTCCCTATTCTCTTCAAGTCTAAGCTCGAGCCAAGAACCTGGAGAATGGTTCCTCTTGGCCGAACCAATACTCTGTCAAATGAAGCTGTTCTTATCATATCATCAAATCTGTCAAATCCGCGGGCAAAGCATGTGGCAACGGAAAAACAGAAGCCAATGACAGCATAGCATATAAATACTTCATAAAGTGTCCATCCCTTTATATTCCCAAACCGTTCAAATAGAAAGTAAATGCCTGCGAACATGGCGAAAGGCATAATAAACTGCGTTATCACCGTCATAATAAAGGAAGCCTTGTATTGAAGCTGTGATTTTAAAATCAATCGAATATATTTAAAATATAATTTCATCTCTTTAACCTCCTTGAACAACGGACAGGCGGGTGATTCTTTTCATAATAAATACACCTGTCAAAATCAAAACCGTAATCCATGTTATCTGAAGGACAATCCCCGTCAGCGCTTCATTTGTACCAATGCTTCCTGAGTATACCCGGAATGGCAAATCAGCCGTATAGCGAAAAGGAAGTATCATGCAGATTTTTTGCAGCCATGGAGGCATTAGCGGAACAGGTATTGTCATCCCTGAAAAAAACTCGCCGATGATGCTGAATATTCCGATTGAACCAACCGATGACATTGTTTTAAAAATCGAAATATAAATCAGCATGGAAATCGCTACAACAAGAAGTAGCCCGAGAAATAATGTCACAATAAACAATAAAAAAGAAACGGGACTTTTCGGCAGAGATAAATTA
>JAEZXP010000131.1 GCA_023419655.1 Bacillota bacterium
GGGTAGTATCTTTGCCGGCTGTGATGAGAGTCCCGGTACCTTCGAATTATATCAGGGTAGGAAATACAAGGTGTACCGTGGCATGGGCTCGATTGCTGCGATGGAAAAAGGAAGCAAGGACCGTTACTTCCAGACTGATGCAAAGAAGCTTGTACCGGAAGGTGTAGAAGGCCGTGTAGCATATAAAGGAACGGTAGAGGATACGGTATTCCAATTAATCGGCGGTTTAAGGGCCGGTATGGGCTACTGCGGAGCAAGCAGTATTGAGACACTGCAAAGAACCGGAAAATTCGTAAAGATTACGGCCGCATCATTAAAGGAAAGCCATCCTCATGATATCCATATCACGAAGGAAGCACCAAATTATAGTGTAGAAGAATAGAATATAGAGGCGGCCCTGAGTTCATTTCGGGACAGCCTCTAATTTTTGAAATAATCATATTATAGAGAAAGTGTAATATCTTTGCCGATGGAGATGTATTGCCTGTAGGCTACGCCTGCAGCGTCCAGCATTCGTTTTGAGGCGATTACGGAATCGGTATCGGCATATTTATCGCTTTTATAGATGATTTCCTTGATTCCCTTTTGGATAATGGCCTTCGTACATTCGTTACATGGGAACAGGGTAGTATATATCTTAGCGCCCTTAATATGGGTGCCGGTATAATTTAAAATAGCATTCAGCTCGGCATGGCATACATATAGATACTTTGTATCCAGCGGCTCTCCGTCCCGGCTCCATGGAAATTCATCATCCGGGCATCCGATAGGCATGCCGTTATATCCGACAGAGAGAATTTTATTATCTTCACTTACAATACAGGCCCCCACACTTGTGCTGGGGTCCTTGCTTCGCTCGGTTGATAAAAGAGCGATTCCCATAAAATACTCATCCCATTTGATATAATCTTTTCTTTTCATATATAGGCCCCCTTTATCTTAAGACGTTGTATGTCAATCCATATAGAATAATACGGATATCCTTGATGCTTAATTATCAGGCTAATCGATTTGTCCTACAGATTGTACCTTTATGATATTGGTGGTTCCGGCGATGCCCAGCGGTACACCGGCAGTCATAACCGCCAAATCTCCCTTTTTAAGATAACCAGCCTTCTCTACAGCCTGTAAAGCATGGTCAAACAATTCAAAGGTATCATGCTCCACCGCAATAAGGAGAGGGGTTACACCCCATGACATATTAAGCTGCCTGCAGATAACAGGGTCCGTCGTACATCCCATTACATTGCAGTGAGGACGAAAGCGGGAAATCATCCGGGCGGTCCGGCCGGAGGTAGTGACGGTTACAATCATTTTGGCATCCAGGTCATGGGCAATCGTAACCGTAGCACGGGATATGGCATCCGTTACATCCAGTTCATCCAGATGCTCCCTCTGGATAAAGCGTTTTTTGTAATCAATATCTCCCTCGGTACACACGGTAATTTTAACCATTGCCTGTAAAGCTTCTACAGGATAATCGCCTGCGGCAGTCTCTCCTGATAGCATAATAGCACTGGTACCGTCATAGATGGCATTCGCTACATCTGTAATCTCGGCTCTGGTCGGTCTTGGATTCTTAATCATGGAATCCAGCATCTGGGTAGCCGTTATAACCTGCTTACCGCTATTATAGACTTTTTTAATAATCATTTTTTGCATGGCAGGTAATTCTTCATAGGGGATTTCCACACCCATATCACCGCGGGCAATCATAATACCGTCTGCTTCACGGATGATTTCATCAATATTGTGTACCCCCTGAAGGTTCTCTATTTTAGCAACAATCTTAATCTGTGAATGATGCTTGTTCAGCATTTTACGAATTTCCAGTACATCCTCCGCAGTCCTTACAAAGGAGGCGGCGATAAAATCAAATTTATGCTCGATAGCAAACAATATATCCAGACGGTCTTTTTCACTGATATATGGCATGGACAGATGAACCCCGGGGATGTTGACCCCTTTTTTATTTGAAATAACACCATTGTTCTTTACCTTACAGACAATATCGGTGGTTGTTACTTCAACAACAGTCATCTCAACAAGGCCGTCATCGATTAAAATCTTTATTCCGGGGTCAACGTCATAAACCAGGCTGGGATAGCTGATAGAAACCTGTGTCTCATCCCCTTCTATATCCCTGGTCGTTAATGAAAATAATTGTCCCGCCTTAAGCTGTATCTTTTTATCATCCTTAAAGGTGCCGATTCGTATTTCAGGACCCTTTGTATCCATGAGGGCAGCTACAGGGATATTCAGCTCCTCACGGTATTTTTCTATTTTTTTCAATCTTTTTAAATGTTCATCATGATTGCCGTGGGAAAAATTAAATCTGGCGACATCCATCCCTTGCAGCATCAGCTCTTTAAGGACATCACCTTTGTCCGTTGAGGGTCCCAGCGTGCAGATAATCTTTGTTTTTCTCATTTTGTTCTCCATTTCTTTGATAATTGACGCTTAAGATATAAATATACCAAATATAAAATCAAGCTGCCAAGCAATATGAAAGCGATAATCAGCAAAGCACAATGCATGAAAAATGCAGCGGGTAAAATATTGATGACAGGGTCTGCTGCCGGGTCAAAAATCCAATAATCATTGTTAAAAAATATTTTATGAAATACTAAAAAAGCGGTGTCAAAGTCTATAGCCAATAATAAACCCAATATTACCGGAAGTATAATTGCCGTCAATGAGGATACCGGCAAATAACTTATCTCTCTTTTTTTGTATTTGAAGACAATGATTATAATAGCAGCAATTAAAGTAAAGGCACCAAGACCATAGAATAATACAAATATGTCCTTGACTTCTTTAAAATGCTGAATGCCCTGGGGGGATGCATCCAAAGTAGGAAAGTTGAGATTGCCTTTATAAAAGGGAGAAGAGTAATCAATCAAGGCGTCATAGTTTTCAATAATTTCCTCTTTGGAATATCCTGATGTTTCAGGTATCTTCAGTAATTTCACATCAAGATAATACAGCGGTCTGAAATTGATGGTAAAGATTACCCCAAGAGATATAAATAACAGGGTAAATACGATCCCAATCAACAGGTCGGTTTTTTTAAATCTTCTTACCTTCCTCATGCACCTTCTCCTTTCAATTCATAGGAATTATAGTATACTTTAAGAAGCTTTGCAACTGAAAATCTACAGTTTTTCATAAGCAGATATAATAAGATAGATTAGAAATAATAGATTGAATTTAAAAATCAGGTGGGTTACTATTTTTATAGAATAATAATAAGGAGAGTAGACATGAGAGCATTAATCAGTGTATCGGATAAAAGCGGTATCGTCGAATTTGCCAAGGAGCTGGTGAACCTTGGAATTGAGATTATATCGACGGGAGGAACCTATAATAAGCTTAGAGAAGCGGATGTTCCGGCGATTGAGGTATCGGAGCTTACGGGCTTTCCTGAATGTCTGGACGGACGTGTAAAGACCTTGCATCCGGCAGTACATGCAGGACTACTGGCAATGAGAAGCAATCCGTCTCATATGAAGCAGCTTGAAGAATTGGAGATAGAGACGATTGACCTTGTAGTAGTAAATCTTTATCCTTTTAAGGCGACCATATTGAAGGATGGGGTTACCCGCGCCGAGGCAGTGGAGAATATAGATATAGGCGGCCCTACGATGCTTCGTTCCGCTGCGAAGAACTATCAGGATGTGGCGGTTGTTGTAGACCCCGGTGATTATGAGAAGGTGCTGTCAGAATTAAAGGAGCATAAAGAGGTTTCTCTGGACACAAAATTCTATCTGATGCACAAGGTATTCATGCATACCTCCGCTTATGATACATTGATTGCGGACTATCTTAAAAAGGAAAGGCAGGATAAGTCCCTGCCGGAGACCCTTACAATGACCTTTGAAAAGGTTCAGGATATGAGATACGGCGAGAATCCCCACCAGGCGGCGGCATTTTACCGGGGAATAGGAAAGCGGAAAGGCTCCATAGCAGATGCCGTGCAGCTGAATGGAAAGGAGCTCTCCTTTAACAACATTAATGATACCAACGGTGCTCTGGAGCTGTTAAAGGAATTTAGCAAACCTACCGTTGTTGCCTGTAAGCATGGTAATCCCTGTGGTGTGGGAAGCGGTGATACGATATATGATGCCTGGAAAAAGGCATATGAGGCGGATAAAGTCTCAATATTTGGCGGAATTGTTGTATTAAATCATGAAGTCACGCTTCAGATTGCAGAGGAGATGAAGAATATCTTCCTCGAGGTGGTTGTAGCACCCTCTTATGAGAAAGAAGCGCTTGACTTACTTCGGACGAAGAAGAATGTCAGGCTGCTGCAATTAGAGGATATCGGATGTCCTCAGGAGAAAGAAGCGTATGATTTAAAGAAGGTAAACGGCGGACTGATTGTACAGACCATAGACAGCGAGCTTTTGAGGGAAGAAGAGGTAAAAATCGTAACAAACCGCATGCCTTCTGAGAAGGAGATGGAGGATTTGCTTTTTGCCTGGAGAGTTGTAAAATTCGTAAAATCAAACGGTATAGCACTTGCAAAGAATCTGCAGACCGTGGGCATAGGGCCGGGACAGGTTAACCGGGTATGGGCCACAAAGCAGGCCATTGAGCATGGGGCAGAACTGATTGATGCGGATGCTGCAAAGGGAGCCGTACTGGCTTCTGACGCATTTTTCCCCTTTGAAGACTGTGTAGAGGCGGCCCATGAGGCGGGAATCACAGCCATCATTCAACCGGGCGGTTCTATAAGAGATGAGGATTCCATCAATAAATGCAATGAATACAATATTGCAATGGTATTTACGGGAATGAGACATTTTAAACATTAGAAGGATTGTTAGAGGCCGTTACAGAAGGTTACCAGGTACACAGGTATAATTCTGCAACGGCCTTTTATGTTGACAATCTGGTCTAAAGATGTTAGACTGAATGTAGTTTAAAACGTTTAGACTGGAGGGTGATGATGGCGAAAAATATAAATCTGACAACCGCAGAAGAAAAACTCGCCGATTTGATTTGGCGGGAAGCACCGCTGTCCTCTCCGGAGCTGGTTACACTTGCACAGCAAAGGATGGGCTGGAAAAAATCCACGACTTATACGGTACTAAAGAAGCTCTGCGACAAGGGGATTTTTAAGAATGAAAATGCGAATGTAAGGATTGT
>JAEZXP010000094.1 GCA_023419655.1 Bacillota bacterium
ATATTCATTATTATTCTTCTACTGTAATGCCCATGCTTCTGGCAGTACCTGCCACCATGCTCATGGCTGCCTCTATGCTGGCCGCATTCAAATCCGGCATCTTAATCTCAGCTATTTTCTGCAAATCTGCTTTGCTGATTTTAGCGACCTTTGTCTTGTTAGGAACTGCGGAACCGGATTTCAAATTTAACGTCTTCTTTAATAATACTGCTGCCGGGGGTGTCTTTGTAATGAAGCTGAAGCTTCTGTCTGCATATACTGTTATAACTACCGGAATAATCATCCCATCCTGGTCAGCTGTTCTTGCATTGAATTCTTTTGTGAACTGAACAATGTTCACACCATGCTGTCCTAATGCAGGTCCTACCGGAGGAGCCGGTGTTGCCTTGCCCGCAGGAATTTGTAATTTGATATAACCTGATACCTTTTTAGCCATTATTGTTTACCTCCTGATAATGTGGTGTTTGCGGGGATTTCCCTCCCACTAACTGCGTAAATTACTGCATATCCATGATACAATATTTTCATTGTGCGGCACATATGGCTAATATGCACCTCATGGCATTAGCAAATATGCTAATTAGCAAATGTGCTAATCAACAAATGTGTTGTGTTTTCATCATTTGCGAACCTTAACATCACTGAAACTAATCTCTACCGGTGTTTCTCTTCCGAACAAATCTACACTTATTGTGACTATCTGCTTATGAGGATTAATTTGCCTGATTATACCCGTTGTATTTTCCCATACACCGGTTACGACCGTTACGGCATCACCAATCTCAAAGTCTACCACGATATCGTCACTCTTAATTCCCATGTTGCGCATTTCTGTCTCAGAGAGCGGAACCGGCTGTTTGGAATCCGGGCCTACGAAGCCTGTAACGCCTCTCGTATTACGGACCACATACCATATATCATCATTCATAACCATATGGAGTAATACATAACCGGGAAACATCTTCTTCTGAACACGTTTTTTCACACCATTTTTCACTTCAATGACTTCCTGCAACGGAACAGATACTTCTAAAATCTGGTCCTGCAGTTTTCTGTTCTCGATCATTTTCTCAATGTTCGCCTTTACTTTGTTCTCATATCCTGAATATGTGTGAACAACGTACCATTTCGCTTCTGACATACTAAACCTCCATACTGCCAAATCTGCAATTTAGCGGTAGCATAAATTGCCATATGAAAAATCTCTGATTTATCATATTCTCCCTTTTTCCTTGGGACAAAGCCTATCCTAAGATAAAGCCAATACCGATTTCAATTACATAGTCCAGTAGATAAATAATTATACCCAATAGAATCGTAACGATAACAACGGCGATTGACTGCTTCGTAAGAGTCTCTTTATCCGGCCATACTATTTTCTTGAACTCGGACTTCATACCCTTAAACCAGCTTTTCTTCGGAGCTTTATCGGCTACGTTACCAGTTGTTTCTCCCATCTCTTTCCATTCCTTTCAGATATAATTTAATTATTTGGTTTCCTTGTGTAATGTGTGTGATCTGCAGAATTTACAATACTTCTTTGTTTCCATTCTGTCCGGATGTAATTTCTTTTCCTTGGTCATATTGTAATTACGTTGCTTACAATCCGTACATGCCAATGTGATTTTCACGCGCACAATTTCCACCTCCGCTTTCTCTTGTAGCGCTAAATTACCGCTTTGCTTTCCGCAACTTTTTTGGCATAAAAAAAAAGCCCTCTTTCTTTGCCTAATTACTATAACATATAAGGGAATTTACGTCAATACAAAAAATGAGATTCCGCGAAAATTCCGTGAAAATACAAATCCATCCCTTATTTTAAGAGCTTTTTATTCTTATAATATTCATACAGTCTTTCATCTTCTATTTCATCCGCAGGAATCCCACTATAAAAACAAATCGTATCCTCCTCAATATCCCGGATAAGAATATCCTTCGTCAGCTTGGATGAAAAAATCGGTTGATTAAATGTACCTGTAAAAATTATTTCACCATCCAGCACCATTGCAAAAAACATATTGTAGGAAACTCCCAATACCTCAGTTCCTCCTCCAAAGGAGGCTATATCGTAACGGGGGCTAAAATTATCCGGTCTGTTTTCAAGAAACTCTTTATTAAAAGTGATTGCATGGTTCTCCCAATCTACCCTCTTTATATCGGTATCTGTAAATAGCAGCCTTCCCTTCTCCTTAATCTCCTCCGTATTCGCCGGATTTCCTTCACATACAAAAAACTCCAATACTCTGCTATCTCTTGTCCTGTTAAAATACAAGCCAACCGTCAGCATGATAAGCACCCCTGTAATGATGATTGCAATTCCAAATAAAAAGGTTGTTTTTTTCTTATTTTTACTCTGCATACACTTTACCTTTCTCATTTTTTATAGATATATATCGATAGAAGATAAAAGACTGTTGCACAATTTTAACCCGATATTGTTTGAGTTTTATTATGATATTAAACAATAACAGCACTAACTTATTTAATCAGCTAAACAAATATTTTATAAAATAGCTTGTATTCGCTAATTATCAATTTCTCTTCTCTACCACAATCCTGCACACCGCCTTGATTCCGCTGTTCGTCCTGGCTGTGATTGTAGCGGTGCCCTCTCTAAGTGCAACAACCTTACCGTTACTGCCAATCATTGCAACACGTTCATTCGAGCTGGTATAGGTTATAACATCGGTTGTATTCGCGGGCTTCACAAAAGCTCTGAGATAATCTCTTTCACCTGCTGACATCTTTATATCCGTTCGCGTGAATTTTATATCCTCCGATAAAATCGTCTTTACCTCTATGAAACTGACTGTATGGTTTCCACGATTGTCAATGGCGTATAACGTATATTCGCCGTCCTCTTTTATTTCAAATGAAGCTTTATCATCTTTTAATTTGAGCTCCGTTCCGGAACCGGCAGGAAGAAAGTCTGAAACATTTTTATTCCCCCGCATATATTTTACTCTTCTTATCCCGGTTTGGTCATCCGTCACTCTGATATTGACGGTTCTTGTGCGGTAGTCCTCTGACACCGTATAAAAGGAGGATATTAGCGGGGGTGTTATATCATCCTGCACCTCATGAACATAGATGCTCTCATTTCCCGCATAATCGCTGGCATACACCGTATAGGTTCCTGCCTTTGATACATTAATCTGATTATCCTCTATCGTCAGTCCCGCTGTACCACGGTTAAAGTCTTTCAAGGTTCTTACTCCTGCCAGCCATCTGACTACCCTGACTCCTGACCCGTCTTTATCCTCCGCCCTTACCTTTACCAATAAATTTTCCCTGTCATGGACTGTCTCCACACTAATAACAGGCGGTACGAAATCCCGTTTTGCAGCCTCTGCTTCAAGCAGTGCATGATATGCACTTGGTATCCCCGGATAAAGCATGCTGTCCTTAAGCCCTGAAATAGGCTTAACCGTTGATAATATCAGATTCTTCACTGCTAAGGGATATAGATTCTTATCATAGGAATATAATAAGGAAGCAACGGCACTTACATGAGGGGCTGCCATGGAGGAGCCGCTAAGGGTCTGATAAGACCCCACCACCGTACTAAGTATATCGGTTCCCGGAGCGGCAATTTCAACAGACTTCTTTCCATAATTGGACAACCGGGTAAGTCTGCCGTCTGCATCAATAAAGGTAACAGAAATAAGGTTATCCAGATTAAAGCCAGCCGGGTATACCGGCTTATTATCATTATTCTGTCCCAAATTACCTGCTGCCGCTACAAACAACATATCGGATTCTTTAATCGTCTCTTTCAATGCTGCAGAATACTGGCTGGTACCCCAGCTTATATTGCAGATATCCGCCCCCATCATCGTCGCATACTTTATCGCAAGGATTGCATCCGATATGCTTCCCGTTCCATCCTTGCCGCCGTTGATTTTTAGTGCCATCAGCTTTATATCTATGTTCGAGGCTATGCCTGCTATGCCTATTCCGTTATCCGCCACCGCCCCGATTATCCCGGCAATATGGCTTCCATGATTATCATTATCCTCCGGTAAATATAGATTCGTTTTTGTTTTACTATCATATTTATAGTGGCATACACTGGAATCATCATTATAAAAATCCCAGCCGTATATATCATCAACATAGCCGTTGTTGTCATTATCTATACCATCATTCGGTATTTCATTCTTATTGACCCACATATTATCCGCCAAATCGGGATGGGTATAATCAATTCCCGTATCGATAATTGCAACAACCACTTCCCTTCGCTTTACATTCTCCTGCTTCATATGTATCCAGGCCTCCGCCACATCCATATCAACATCCTGCGCGGCCGATACTTCTTTCTTTCCACTTGTGGAATTTCCACTTGTGGAATTTCCAACAGAGCTAAAAACCGAATAATATCCCGGATTGTGAATTGCCCATTGGGAAGAGGAATAGGGGTCATTGGTATTTTGCATAAGCTGTATTTTACTATTCGGCTCTACTATCCTGACTAAGGGATTCGCAGACAAATAATTGATAATATCCGGATATATCTCATCATCGTCAATCGAAATAAGCACATAATCCTCAAGATGCATGGCTATATTCGCATATCCTTCGTATCCCTCCAGGAGCATATGTACTTCTTCCTCATTGGGTATATCATGAAAAAGAACGATAAGCTCATTATTGCGGTCACTATTTTTATTATCTTCATCGTATTCATTATGTCTGAACATAAAAAATAATGCGATGACAAGAATTGATATTATCGTTACCACAACTATATTTTTTTTGATATACTTTTTCTTTATCATCCTGTTTTTATCCAATCTTAAAAAAATAGAAATTTGCAGTTTTATCGTATTACCGTATCTTGGCATTTGTGTGGCAAAGCCGTTACATTTTTATTATTTTTAGCTTCTCCATATATTACTACATATTTTTAGTTTTGCCCATATATAAATCGTGCAATAATAAATATTAAATGTTATAATAAAAAAAACGTGTTTTCAGATGCTGTAAGGAGTGATTTTGTGAATAAATCGAACTCAGATGCCAGGACAGACAGCTCCCATAATAAAGAATTTTGGGATAGTCTCCATTTGGAGATATTAAAATCCAATAAGGAGCTTTCATCGGAGAATATTTTTTCTTTCGTGGAAAAAAGCTTTATGTTCTCTATGTTCTTTCGTAGTATTTCCCATAAAGAGCTCTGTGTTTTCAAGAGCATACTTCAGCTTCGTGAATCAGGATACGTTATAATTCTGGAACTGTCACCCGGGGAAAAGACAAATCCTATGCTTTTAAATTTAGATGAACTAATGCTTTTTTCTTTTATAAAAAAAGAACTCAGGGATATTCATGCTGCCGTAGGTCCGGTGATACACAGCCGGTTTAGTATTCTGATTACAGACGATTCGGAGACTTCATCTTACGATAAAGATATACGGACCAAGAGTATTGCTCTCACAGGCAGACTGCAGAATCTGCTTAAAAAAGAATTTGGGATTGAATTAATTGCCGGAATAGGGAATGTACAAAGTATTCATTCTATCTATACCTCTTTTCTTGAAGCTCTTTCTTGTATGTACCATTGCAATCCCGGCGAAATAATCCATGTACAGGATATTGGAAAAGACAAAAAGATGGATATATATGAATATAAAGAGGCCGAAAATCATATGATTGATGCCATTCGCTCGGGAAAACCGGATGCATATGATTATTTTGTTCTGATGATGAATCGGATTAAACAGCTTAGTGATAACGCAAAGAGAAACAGGATAGCAGAAGCACTTGTTCTGGCAGCATACGCTTCCAGAATCGAGGGCGTGGAAGAAAATGATATATTCAACTATACAGGTAATATCAATTTTCTAATAGAATTAAAGGGCGACCAGCTGATTGAATGGGCTTTGCAAAGATTTGTGGATATTACCGGCCATGTCAAGCCCCATAGCGCAATTGATTACTCGAATAAAATCGTACAGGCAACCAAGGAATATCTGGAAGCCCACTACGCAGAGGAAATATCTCTTGAGGATGCCGCTGACTATGTAAATATCAGTCCTCAATATTTTAGTAAGCTTATAAAGAAAAATACCGGTTTTAATTTTATTGACTGGCTCTCCATGCTCCGGGTAAAAAAGGCAAAGGAGCTTTTAAGCAACTCCAATCTGACGGTGAAAGAGGTTTGCTTCATGGTCGGCTATAAGGACCCTAATTACTTTAGCAGAATATTCAAGAAAAGAATCGGCATGACGCCAAGTGAATATATAAAGAAAAAAAATTTCAACTAACTCTACTCTTCACATGAAAACGGCGTGTTGCAATATTATATAGTAGGTATGCAGGTATAAGCCCTAATATAATTTTACAACACGCCGTTTAATTTTATCTATGCCGTCTGCTCCTGTATTACGTGAACAGGGCAGACCTTTACACATGCTCCGCAATTGATGCATTTGCTGTAATCAATCTTTGCAAGGTTATCATTTACATGGATTGCATCATATTCACAGGCCTTTACACACAGCTTACAGCCGATGCATCCGATAGAGCATACCGTCTTAACATCCTTGCCCTTGTCAAAGGAACTGCAAGCTACAAAAGTTCTGGATTTCTGGGGCACCATATCGATAATGTTAACCGGGCATTCGGCAACACACATCCCGCAGGCCGTGCATTTTTCTTTGTCTACCAATGCCACTCCGTCTACAACATGGATGGCATCAAAGGCGCATACCTTAACGCAGGAGCCGAAGCCCATACATCCATAGCTGCAGGATTTTGAGCCGTTACCGCCTACACCTGCTGCCAGTTTGCAATCCTTCGGACCGTAATAGGTGGAATTTATCTTAGACTTATCGCAGGTTCCCACACAGTTAACGTATGCAACCATTCTTTCTGTTTCTTCCACACTGCTGCCCATTAGCTTGGCAATCTCAGCATGAACTTCACTGCTGGCTACCGGACATACATTCGCAGCCGCTTCTCCTGTAGCAATCGCACCGGCACAGGCATCACATCCTGCATATCCGCAGCCGCCGCAGTTTACACCGGGAAGAAGCTCCCTTACTTGTGACTCCCTCTCATCTACAGGTACCTCAAATCTTTTGGATGCCACACCCAGAAAAAGGCCGATAAGCAATCCAAGTATACTGACAACCGCCGTAGCAATACCTAAATCTTTATAACTAAATGTTGCTGCGATAGCGGTTAATTCCGGCATAAACCCGGCCGTTCCTATCATATCGATTATATCCATTTCACTTCCTCCCTTCTATACCAGGCTGGCAAAGCCATAGAAGGCCATTGCCATCAAGGTTGCCGTTACTAAGGTTATCGGGAAGCCTTTAAAGGTTTTCGGAATATTATTATGCTCCATTCTCTCTCGAATGCCTGCCATAAGGATGATTGCGATGGTAAATCCTAACGCAGATGCGAAGCCATTAACAATACTCTTTACCAAGTCAAATCCCTCTTCAACATTCAGAAGGGCAACACCAAGTACGGCACAGTTAGTGGTAATCAGAGGAAGATATACTCCTAACGCATCATAAAGAGCACGACTGAATTTTTTAACCACCATCTCTACAAGCTGTACCAGAGCTGCTATTACAGCAATAAATACGATTGTATTAAGATAGGCCAAATCCAGAGGATGCAAAATATAGTCATATATAAGGCTACACATTATCGATGAAGCGGTTATAACAAAAACTACCGCAAAACCCATTCCCGTAGCCGTTTTAACTTTATTGGAAATACCCAGGAATGCACATATTCCAAGGAATTGACTTAGTATAACATTGTTGATAAAAGCGGCACTTATTAAAATAATTAACAGGTCTACAAAATATTCAGCATTCATCTAAATCAATCCTCCTTCCTTATGGTTTCATCCTGCTTATCACGGCTAACTGTCTTTTCAGCTTTTGCCTTATCCGTTACGGTCTTTCCCTCATGATATTCTGTATAGATTTCACTGCTGCAATTGGCACAATCTCCGCCACAGGCAAGGGCGGATTTTTTACCGGAGCCATTCGTAGCAGAAGGAAGTTTAAACTTGTTTTGCAGAGCAGTAAGCATGGCAAGTACCAGGAAGGCACCGGGCGCCTGTACAAATATTGCTATCGGTTCATAGCTCTTTGGCATTACTCTGAAATCAAATATTGTACCTGCACCAAGTACTTCACGGAAAGAACCAATAAGTATTAATGCCACTGTAAATCCAAGACCCATTCCTATGCCGTCAAAGAAAGATAATCCGACTTTATTCTTAGCAGCATAAGCCTCTACACGGCCAAATATAATACAGTTAACCACAATCAAAGGAATATAGATACCCAATGATTCATTTACAGAAGGAAAATAGGCCTTAAGTAAAAGCTCAACAATCGTAACCATGGATGCAACGACTACTATAAAATAAGGAATTCTTACCTTATCAGGAATAAACTTTCTTAAGGCTGCAATGATAAGGTTCGAGGCTACCAATACAACGGTTGTCGACAGTCCCATACCTATTGCGTTTGAAGCAGATGTCGTTACTGCCAGCGTAGGACACATACCCAGCATCAGGACAAAGGTGGGATTTTCTTTCATTAGCCCATTTGTTAATCGCTCCAGATATTTATTCATTTATTGCACCTCCTAAGCCTTCAGCATTCTCTACAAGAAAACCGATTCCTGCATTAACCGCTTTTACTACCGCTTCGGTTGAAATGGTCGCACCACTGTACACATCGATGTCATTGTCATTCGATGCACTGCCTTTTGTTACGTTAAACTGCGTTGTCTTTACACCACTAAATCTATCTTTAAACTCTGCAGCCGTCAGTTCCAGACCAAATCCGGGCGTATCGTTAATAGCCAGCAGCTCCATCCCCTGCACAACGCCGTCCAGGGAATACCCTACCGCCAGGGAAATTCTGCTTGAATACCCTCTTACATTCGACTTGACAATATAGCCGATTTTATTCCCGCTGCCATCGAATGCCTGAACAACATCATCAATTGTTACACCATTATAAGCTGCGTCCAATGAGGATAAATCTGTTTCTGCGGCCAACTGTACCAGTTCTTCATCTGTAGTGAGGCTGTCCGCGTCTTTATAAACAACCTGGTAACCGGCGTTTTTCTTTGCGTCTGCCTGAGCCTGAATAGGCGCCTTTGTTATTTCATATACAAAAGCCAGAGCAAAGCTGCATATTACGGTTATAATCGTTAACGCAAGAGCATCGTGTACTATCGTTGATTTATTCTCTTTATTATTTGCCATCTTTTACACGCTCCTTTCCGAAGGTCTTTGGACGCGTCATATTATCAATCATAGGTACCAGCAGATTTCCTAATATAATCGCATAGGAAACTCCCTCTACGCCCGAACCGATAATTCTGAATATTCCGGTCATAATTCCCAGAAAAACGCCGAATATTATCTGACCCTTAAAGGTTCCCGGACTTGTCACATAATCCGTTGCCATGAAAAACGCTCCAAGAATAAGTCCGCCTCCGAGAATATGACCGACCAGATAATTAACATCAAAACCATTGCCGCCAAAGATTAGTGCAAAGACCGCAAAGGATAAAATATACGTCACAGGAATTCTAAGGGAAATAACCCTGCGGTAAAGCAAGTATCCTGCACCGATAAGAAGAGCCAACGCACTGGTCTCACCGATGGTTCCCCCTACATGACCCACAAATAATTTTAGTAAATCTACCGTTTCCCCTGCCTTTAACTGACCCAAAGGCGTTGCACCGGATACCCCGTCAAGTACCATGGCGCCATCTCTTAAAAAGTCCGTTACTGCCGGAGAAGCAGCCTTGTCCACCAAGAATGATGACATTCTGGCAGGGAAGCTGATAAGAAGAAATACCCTTGCTGCGAGGGCCGGATTCATGAAGTTTTGGCCCAGTCCGCCAAACAGCATCTTTACAATTAATAT
>JAEZXP010000152.1 GCA_023419655.1 Bacillota bacterium
CATCAAGCCTGCGTTTAAGCGCCATCGCTGTGGTTTCATCCACCTGCCTTCGGCTCTGTGCAAATACAAAGCCTATATAATCCGGCAAATAATCATTCACCGCCTCAATATCTTCCGGTCTTGTTAAGCCGCATATCTTTATTCTGGTCATGCTCCATCTCCATCCACAACTTTATCTGCATATATGCCCTAAGCAAAAGTACACTTCCATGCTGTTTTATAAATCGTAATACTTACATTTGCTTTCAATGTCTTATTTCAACCCGTCCGCATCGAATTCAAAAGCTCTTTCCTGTTCCCGCTTCGCATGAAGGCCTCGCCTATAAGCACCGCATCGACTCCTGCCGCCTGCAGTGCCCGGATATCCTCCCTTGTGTATATTCCGCTTTCAGCTACAAAGATAATCTCCCCTGGCACCAGCTCCCGCAGCCGGATGCTGTTATGAATATCCACCTCAAAGGTTTGAAGATTCCGGTTATTCACACCGATGATTCTCGCCCCCGCCTCCATCGCGGCTTCAACCTCTGCCGCCGAATGGGCTTCTATCAATGCACAAAGGCCGAGCCGGTCACATATTTCCAGATATCTTTTTAACCTATGGGTATCCAGCAGGGAACAGATAAGCAGCACCGCATCCGCACCAATCAGCTTGGCTTCATATATCTGATATTCATCCAGAATGAAGTCCTTGCGAAGAACCGGTATATTCACCTCTCTGCTTATCTCATTCAGATACCCGTCATTTCCCATAAAGAACTCCGGTTCTGTCAGAACAGAGATAGCACTCGCTCCGGCCTGCATATATTCCCTTGCGATATCCAGATAGGGGAAGTCCTCTGATATCACGCCCTTGGACGGGGAAGCCTTCTTTACCTCGCAGATAAAACGCAAGTTGTTATTATAGCCTGCTTTGGAATCTGCCAAAACCTTTTTCCTGTCTCTTCTCAACGCCTGTTCAAAAGCAAATGCCGGGCGTTTATTAAAATCCTTTAACGAATCCCCAACATACAATTTATCTTTTAAAAGCTCCAGGGGCAGTCTTTCCTTTGTCTTTTCCACCCTCTTTATGGTCGCTATCGCGATTTTATCCAGTATCATCCTACACCTCATTTTCGTTTGATATACCCGGTTAATACCGGCGGATGAAATACAATATCCTGTCCGGTCAGGCATTGGAAAGCCGGATAAAGCTGTTCAGCTTTTCCATCGCCTTGCCGCTGTCTATCATCTGCTCCGCCAGTCTTACACATTCCCTTAGGGTTATGTTGTTATAGGTCATATACAGGCAGATTGCCGAATTCAGCAATACAATATTGCGCTTTGGCCCCTTCTCTCCTGAAAATATATTCCGTGCAATCTCTGCATTCAGAGCAGGGTCACCGCCTGTCAGCTCCTCCTGCCTGCAATAATCAAAGCCGAACTGATGCGGGTCTAAGAAGAAGCTGTTGATATGGCCCTCGTTTACCTCACATACGGTCGTCTTGGCACTGAGGGATATTTCATCCAGACCGTCATGTCCATATACAACCATGGCACGCTTTACACCCAGGTTTGCCAGAACTCTGGCCATGGGCTCCACCAGGTTCTCATCATAGACGCCCAAAAGCTGCAGATTTGCATTGGCAGGACTTGACAGGGGGCCAAGGATATTGAATATGGTCCTCACCCCTAGCTCCTTTCGGACAGGAGCGGCATATTTCATGGAGGAATGATACAGGGGAGCAAATAAGAAACAGATGCCAATCTCACGCAGAATCTGCTCGCTTCTTTCCACCGGAATATCAATCTTCACCCCGAGGGCCTCCAGTACGTCGGCGCTGCCGCACTTACTGGATACGCTGCGGTTCCCGTGCTTTGCTACCGGTATCCCTGCCGCAGCGATGACGAAGGAGGATACGGTTGAGATATTGAAGGTGTATGCCTCATCGCCTCCCGTCCCTACGATGTCCAGCACATCCCCCTCATGGGCCAGCTTCAGACCGTACCTGCGCATAATCATCGCGCAGGCCGTAATCTCGTCGATGGTCTCGCCCTTCATGCGAAGTGCCGTAATGAAGGAAGCAATCTGTGCGTTGGTGGTATTGCCGCCCATGATTTCATCCATCACCTCTTTTGTCTCCTCCAAAGACAAATTCTCTTTATTTAAGAGCTTATATATGGCTTCCTTTATCATTAAGTCTCTCCCCTTCCTATCGATAAGAAATTTTTCATGATGACCTCTCCCAGCGGTGTCAATATGGATTCCGGATGAAACTGCACGCCGTAGACTTCATACTTGCGGTGCTTTACCGCCATAATCTCCCCTTCATCGTCCTCGGCAATGACCAGCAGTTCATCGGGAAGGGATTCCTTTTCTCCGATTAAGGAATGGTATCTTGCCGCTTGAATAATCGGCGGCAATCCATGAAACAGTCTGGCACCATTGGCAATATGGATGCTGCTCTGCTTGCCGTGCATAAGCTTTTTGGCATGGGTGATGATACCGCCAAAGGTTTCACAGATTGCCTGATGTCCCAGACACACCCCCAGTATCGGTATCTCTTCTTTCAGCTCCATGACTACGTTCTCGCATACACCGGCATCTTTTGGATGGCCGGGGCCTGGGGACAGGATGATATGCTCTGGTTTTAGTTTTTTGATTTCATCAACCGTCAGCTCATTATTTCGTATTACCCTGATATCCGCTCCAAGGCTGCCCGCCAATTGAACCAGATTATATGAAAAGCTGTCATAATTATCAATTAAAAGTACCATCATTCCCTCCTATTCCACCTCATGGGCTCTTGCCAGTGCTTCCATCAGCGCTCTGGCCTTATGTCCGGTTTCTTCATATTCCCGTGCCGGAACACTGTCTGCCACAATGCCTGCTCCGGCCTGAATATAGACCTTATCCTGTTTTTTTACAGCCATTCGGATGGCGATACAGGTATCCATATTTCCGGTGAAATCGATATATCCGATGGCTCCTCCGTAGATACCCCGGGGTGTCTTCTCCAACTCCTCTATAATCTCACACGCCCGAATCTTCGGCGCTCCTGACAGCGTTCCTGCGGGAAGGAGGGCTTCGATGGCATCCAATGCATCCTTCCCTTCTCCAAGCCTTCCTTCAACCTCCGAAGTAATATGCATAATCCTTGAGTACTTTTGTATCTTCATATAGTCCGTCATCTTCACGCTTCCATACTCCGATACCTTTCCGATATCGTTTCTTCCAAGGTCCACCAGCATATTATGCTCGGACAGTTCCTTCTCATCGGCCAAAAGTTCTTCGGCAAGGGCCTCATCCTCCTCCTGGTCCGCACCTCTGGGTCTGGAGCCTGCAATGGGGAAGGTCGTAAGCTTTCCGTCTTTTAAACGTACCATGGTCTCCGGGGATGAGCAAATCAGCTCGATATCCTCATTCTTAAGAAATACCATATAAGGGGACGGATTCGTTGTACGAAGCACACGGTAAGCATTTATCAAGCTATCCTTATATTCTGTTTCAAAACGCCTTGAAATTACCGCCTGAAAGATATCGCCGTCTACGATATATTCCTTTGTCCGCTCTACCATCCGGCAATACTCCACCTTCTCTATATTGCTGATGAAGCCCGGTGTCTCCTTAGAAAAAGTCTTTGGAAAGGATACCGGTTCCGTTATAACGTTTGTTAAAGCCTCCAGGTCGGATAAGGCCTTTTCATAATTCTTCTGCAAGTTATCTGTTCGGACATTCACGATAAGGCTAATCTTCTGCCTTAGATGGTCATAAGCAATCACCTTATCAAAGAGCATCATATCAACATCAGAAAATTCACTTTCCTTAAGCTTTAAGGTCGGGTCTGTATAGCCAATCATTTCATAAGAAAAATTTCCTACAACACCTCCCGTAAATGGCGGAAGTTCAGAAAGCTTTGGCGCCTTGTATTCTGAAAGGACCTCCCGTAGATATTCATAAGGTGTTTTTTCATCCGTCATTGTAACAAATTTGTTGTCAGCCATTATCTTGTTATTCTTACAGGTAATATGAACGACAGGGTCAAAGCCGATAAAGGAATATCTTCCCCATTTTTCTCCGCCCTCCACACTTTCTAAAAGAAAATATTTCGTGCTGGAGGCTGCAATTCTTCTTAACATGGAAATCGGCGTTATGATATCTGCATAAAGCTCCTTACAGATTGGCACAAAGCCGTATTCTTTTGCCAATTGCTTTATTTCCTGGTAGGTTGAAGTCATCATCTTTTATTCCTTATTTTCACTGATGGAATGAAAATTCCTTTCTTTTTATTTTGGAGCGTTATAGGATATTATGATATTAAAAAAGCTCCTGTCTCTGCATTTGCAGGGACAAAAGCTTAACTTCTGCGGTACCACCCTATTTGCCGTATAGAATACGGCCACTCATTATGCATACCATCATATGCACCCTTCTGATAACGGACAGGTTCCCGTAAGCGCCTACTCTCCTGTGATTTCGGGCTTCCCTCGCAAGTCCATTCAGAATAATCTTTGTAACCGCATTCCCACCAACCAGCGGCTCTCTGTATACAGCAAATCATTCTTACTCCTCTTGCTCATCGGTTTAAAATATTAAACGAATTATATCAGCGGACATCCTTCTTTGTCAAGTGTTTTATTATATCTTAAATCTCTTAATTGTATTTCGGTGCTCCTTCGATAATTCCGTCAGGCGGTTACTTATCTCCCAGACCATATGATTTGCCGCGGTCTGCTCCTGCATCGCCGCCGATACCTCCTGGGTAGTCGCTACATTTTCCTTTGCAATATCGGAAAGAGCCTTTAGCATCTCCATAATCTCTTCCTTCGCCATCCTCATGTCGTTTTCGGATTTATTCAGCACGTCAACGGCCTGTTCTGACTTTTTCATGGTTTTAGAAATCTCATGGTATTTTTGTACCGTATCCAGTACACTTTCCTGCTGCTTTTTCGAGGTAACCGATACTCTGTCGGCCCCCTCTACCGCCTGGTTTATTTTTACTTGTAACTCTGAGATGATGGCATCGATATGCGTTGTTGACGTTGATGACTGGTCTGCCAGCTTGTTGATTTCTTCTGCCACAACTGCAAAGCCTTTCCCGGTGTCTCCTGCCCTGGCAGCCTCGATTGCGGCATTCAGTGACAGCAGGTTGATTTGCCTTGCCATCTCGGATATCAGCCTGCTTGCCTCACCGATATGCTTCGAGCTGTTCTTTATTTGAAGGATTACATCACAAATATTTTTCATGGCAATGTCATTTTCTTTTGTCATTGCATTCAGTTTTTCGATATCGATAAGACCGTTTTCAACATGGGAGGTAACCTGACCGATTGCCAGGTTTAAGTGCCCCATGAATTCATGATTTAGATTAATCTTACTTTCCAATATCTTAGACTGGTTTATTCCAGCTATAATCCTTTCTTCCTGCACCCATGCTCCTCCCGCGATATCACCGATAGAACCGTTAATCGACTCGGAAGTTACTGTTGATTGCTGAGAGGATACCGATAATTCATGCGCCGTATCCGATACCCGGTCCGCAGCCGCCGTCAATTCCTTCATGATTCCTCTCAGGTTTTCTGTTAAATTCTGAAACGCTTGTGACAGGGTTCCTATCTCATCCTTTCGGTTGATATACTTTTCGGGTATATTCTCATGGATATCCATCGCGCTTATTCTTTTTGATTGTTTCGTAAGCTCTATAAGCGGTTTCGTCAGCGCTCTGTCCAGCGGAAATACAATTCCCAATCCAACAATACATACCACTATCATAACCGTCAGTATAATCCTTATCATTTTAGGAATGGCAGACATGATTTCAGCTTCATCCGCAGTAATTACGAATATCCATTCCGTCCCGTCAATCGGTGCATATCCTGCAAACAGCCTGCTGCCTTCGTAGATATAGCTGGTCACTCCTGTCTTTTCTTTTATGATGTCTTGAAATGCGGCCGACATAGCGAGATATTCTTCCTTCTCTTGTGCTTCTTCGGCAGGATTAAATCTTTTTACAACGTACTCTAAATTAGGATGGGCAATAACCGTTCCCGATTCATTTATAATAAAGGAATAGCCCTTCTCTTCATAGCCGATATCCTTGGTTATCTCACTAAGCGCATCCGCTTCCATACGTCCAACCAGGG
>JAEZXP010000154.1 GCA_023419655.1 Bacillota bacterium
GTGCTCCCATATGTCCGCATAAGAAAATTTCAATCTTACTTTTAAGAAGTCCTGAATCTTCGTAATAGTAATAAAAAGTCGTATAAAGTACATCCATTAAATATGGTCCAGAAGGACTACAACTATGATTTCTTATTACTTTTCTTACTACCCTTGTAGTATATGATGGTTCAATGTCATTTTCATTGATTAATGCTTCTATCGCAATACTCAATAATTTTTGTTTTTCCTCTTCGCTCAAACCTTCTAATGAAGATTCATCCATCATTATGTTAATATTGTCAATGGAACCTATGGATATCAAATTCTCCTTATCTTTTTCTTCAAATGGAACAGATAACTTATCATTCGCTTCGCAAGCCTTAGCAAAACTAATTAGCACAATCAATGACAATAAAAAGAATATTGATATTGCTTTAATTTTTTTCATATATTTCCCTCCATTTTTTATTTACATATTAGATGCATCCAAATTATACCACAACATGAAATAAATTGTCAATAGCGATGCCTAACTATAATACACCTTTATGTAGGATTACAATACACCTTTATTAATTAACATTTATTAATTGCATATTTCAAAGCTCTATATTATAATTACTTTCTATAATTAACGTGTTATAGTGGACAAAGGAGCTTCTATGAAAAACAACAGACAGCAGGACACCCGTCTTATAAAAAATCATAAAGCAGCCCTTCGGGCTGCTCTTCCGCATACGATACCGATTCTATCCGGTTATATTGTTCTTGGTACTGCTTATGGAATCCTTATGCATAGCCAGGGAATCTCGCTTTTCTGGACTACCTTCTCCAGTATCTTTATCTATGCAGGTTCCATGCAGTTTGTTACGGTTGCGCTGCTGGCAGCCGGCTTTGACCTTATCGGTGCATTCATGATGACCTTAATGGTAAATGCAAGGCATCTTTTTTACGGTATTTCCTTTTTGCAAAAATACAGCGGCATGGGCAAAATCAAACCTTATCTGATTCTTTCCCTGACCGATGAAACCTTTTCTGTGCTTTGCAGCGCAGAGCCGCCTTCGGATGTTCCAAAAAAGTGGTTTTATTTTTACATATCCCTGCTGAATCAGATATACTGGATATCCGGCTCCGTTATAGGCGGAATTCTTGGCGGTCTGATTCGATTTGAAACCCGGGGACTGGAATTCGTTCTGACGGCCTTATTCGTGGTTATATTTATAAGTCAATGGAAATCTGCAAAGAATCATATTCCGGCTATTATCGGTGTTCTTAGTACGGTTGTATGCCGGTTAATCTTCGGTGCGGATGATTTTATCATTCCTTCCATGCTGTTAATTCTTTTGTCCGTAACCCTTATAAAGAATCCGATTGAAAGGAGTAAGCTGAAATGAATTATTCCAACACCCAGTTATTCTTTTTTTTCGGTCTGGTCAGTCTCGGAACGATATTGACAAGAGCCCTTCCTTTTATACTGTTTCCAGAAAATAAAAGGATACCCAGATATGTAAAATATCTATCGGATATCCTTCCTTTTACCATAATCGGTATGTTGGTCGTATACTGCCTTAAAGATATCTCCTTTACAGTAAGTCCGTACGCTTTACCGGAGATAATCAGCATCGTTATTATTATCTTATTGCACCTATGGAAGAAAAACACGCTTCTTAGCATAGGCGCCGGTTCAATACTCTATATGGTATTAATACAATATGTATTTAAGCTATAGCACCGCTTCAATGGACAGCTTCTGCTCCCTTGACAAATCAATATAGGTATCGCCGCTGCGGACTACCGGTCGTGACAGTGAGCGCTTATTAATCATTACAACCTCTCCTTCACGGCCGTCACTAAGGCGTACCAGGTTATGGAGATAGGATTGGATGATTCTTTCTAAGAATACCATCAGATAGCCCGGGTCAAATTTCAGAAAGCCGTCCCGTTCAAAATTCTCTACCACGTCAAAGGGACAGATGGCACTCCTGTACGTCCTGTTCGAGGTCATCGCATCGTATACATCGGCTATCGCCACGATTTTAGAAAAATCCTCTATCTGATTCGCCATAAAACCATTGGGATATCCTGAGCCGTCACACCGTTCGTGATGCATAAGGGCCGCATACTTTATCCGGATATCGAGGTTTAAATCCTTTAACACCTGATATCCCTTAATGGAATGCATCTTCATCTCTTCAAATTCATCTTCCGTAAGCCTGGCCGGTTTGCCTATTATTCCCTTGGGAATCAGCATCTTCCCAATATCATGAAGAAGTCCTGCCAGGGTAAGAACCCGGGTCTCTTCCTTCGACATCTTCAGCCAGCCTGCAAAGATGCTGCATATAAGCGATACATTCAGGCTATGAACATAGGTCATATCATCATAGTCGCGGATTCCATGGAGCATCTCAAATACATGTATGCCGTTTCGTCCCTCTGTAAGGATTCTATCCGTTTCCTCCAGCAGACTGTCTAAATTAATTTCACTGTTTCCACTGGCAATATTCTGAAAATTATCCTCTACTCTGGTAACCGTCTCAACATACTTACGGTTAAACTTCTTAAACTCAGGTGTACTCTTAACCATCTCTATATAGGAGGTTTCCTTATTTGGCTCTTCCGGCTTCCTGTCATATACAGATAATCCGTATATATTATAAAAACGAAGCCTTGTAATAATCCTTTCGTCCAGCCTGGTTCCCCTTGCTATGATTAATTGGTCTGAGGAAGAATATACATCTGTAGCAACTACCATACCTTCTGCCGCCTCATCCGTTCGTATCCTGACTGCTTCCATTGCTTCACCCCGCTATTTATTTATCGTAAACCCATCGCCTTGATTATACAATTTAATGCATTTAATTACAAGCTTTACTTTTCTGTAATTATCGTCCTATTTTAGTATCAATCCCACCGGGCAATGGTCGCTTCCCATAACCTCAGCGTATATCAGGCTGTCAGCGATACGGTCCTTCATTCTCTCCGATACCACAAAATAATCGATACGCCATCCTGCATTGTTTTGTCTCGCATTAAACATATAGGACCACCAGGTATACGCTCCGGTTACATCCGGATACAGATATCGGAAGGTGTCCACATATCCGTTCTCAAGCAATGCGGTAAACTTGGTTCTTTCCTCGATGGTAAAGCCGGCATTTCTGGTATTGCTCTTAGGATTCTTCAGGTCAATCTCCGTATGGGCCACGTTCAAATCCCCGCACAGAATCACAGGCTTTTTCTCGTCCAGTCCTTTAATATACTCCTTAAAGTCATCCTCCCATTCCATCCTGTAATCCAATCTGGCCAGCTCTCTCTGAGAATTCGGCGTATACACCGTTACCACATAGTAATCCTCATACTCCAGTGTGATAACCCTTCCCTCATCGTTATGCCTGTCCATTCCCAGGTCAAAGCAGATGCTTATAGGTTCCTTCTTTGTAAATACTGCTGTCCCCGAATATCCCTTCTTAACAGCCGAGTTAAAATACTGGTGATATCCTTCAAATGTGATTTCAACCTGCTCCGGCTGTAGTTTTGTCTCCTGAATACAGAACACATCGGCATCCGCTTCTTTAAAGAAGTCCGAAAAGCCTTTATTGATACATGCCCGTAATCCATTGACATTCCATGATATGAATTTCATGCAGCGCTCATCCTTTCTCTTTCGTGGTTACTACAAATCCATAATTATATCATATACCTCTTCTACCGTAGCAGCGATACGGTCCGCTCCCGCTGCCCTTAATTCCTCTTCGTTCCCGAACCCGTACAAGACGCCAATAGAAGCAATTCCTACCGCCTTTGCGCCTAATATGTCATATTTGCGGTCTCCCACCATAACCACATTGTCAAGGTTCGTTATCGAATTTCTCTCTAAGGCATACCGGATTACCTCATCCTTCGCCGCCCTGCTCTCATCAAAGGTCGCTCCGCATATATCATCAAAATAATGCTCCAGATGAAAGCTTTCCAAAACCTTGACAGCCATCTCCTCCGGTTTTGATGTGGCTACTATAAGATATTTACCCGCCTGCTTTAATCTGGTAAGCAGCCGCTCCATGCCGCCATACAGCTTGTTCTCATAGATTCCTTTGTCAACATAATACTCTCTGTATTTTTCAATGACAGCCTCTGCTTCCTCCAGGCTGAATCCATAGTATTCCATAAAGCCATCTCGAAGAGGCGGTCCGATATGCTTCGTCAGGCTGTCCAAATCATCAATATAAATGTTCTTGCTCTGTAAGCCATATTGTACAGATTTTGTTATTCCCTCCTTCGGGTTTGTAATCGTTCCGTCTAAGTCAATTAAAATGTATTCCATTCTTTTTATCCTTTCCTGCCTGTTACCTGTCTTGGGGCTTCCTGACCTGCCTTATACTTTTTTCAACCTGCTTCCTGGGAATCATAATTTGATGTCCGCATCCAAGGCATTTCAGCCTGAAATCCATTCCTGTACGCAAGATTTCCCATTCACCGCTTCCGCATGGATGGGGCTTTTTTAGCTTTACTATCTCACCAACATTAAGCTCCATATCTTTCTCCATTTCTATCCATAACCCTTTGCTATATCTACTATCTGCGGATTTAAAAATCCGTATATTCTAAATATCGCTCTATCCATAGTATACCATATAATTTATATTATTAAAATCTAAAATTCGGCTTGCATTTTAAAGCCATCTGTTGTAGTATTGTTATAGACCTAATGTAGTTATCATTACTACATGTCGCAATATTCTTTCTACGTCATACATATTGCTGGCCATAACAACAAATAATACCTGCAGAAAACTATCCGATACTTAATAATTACTAAAAAACGGGCCGTGCTGTTATTCTGATTATGAACCTATCCGTCACGAATATGCTTAGGCCGAAAGGAGTCAAACATGAAAAAGAAAATTATGAAAGCAAAGGACCCGGGAAGTGCAGTAACTCATTTTATAGGAGCTTTGATGGCCGTATTTGCATCTACTCCTCTTTTGATTAAAGCCGCTTCCAATCCGGGCCATATTCATATCATTGCCCTGGGAATATTTATTCTCAGTATGATTTTGTTATACTCTGCAAGCACCATTTACCACACTCTGAATATCTCCGCCAAGATTAATAAAAGGCTTAAAAAGTTTGACCATATGATGATTTATGTATTGATTGCGGGTACCTATACCCCTATATGCCTGATAGCCTTAAGCGGAGCTGTTGGCATTGCTCTTCTGGCTATTATATGGGGGCTGGCTATTATCGGTATCATTGTGACCGGCTTCTGGGTTAACTGCCCCAAGTGGTTCTCCTCCGCCGTATATATTGCGATGGGCTGGACCTGTGTGCTGGCATTTACGCAGATAATTAATTCCTTATCGAGAGCCGCCTTCTACTGGTTATTGGCCGGCGGTATTATCTATACCATCGGAGGAATTATCTATGCCCTAAAGCTTCCCCTGTTTAACGGAAAGCACAAATACTTCGGCTCCCATGAGATTTTCCATCTGTTTGTCATGGGCGGCAGCCTGTGCCACTTCATATTAATGTACAACTATATCGCCGTCATGCCTTAAACCATAGGAAATGGATATAACAATTTCGCCCCTCATAAAAGGGGCGAGATTGTCATATCTATGTTAAGCATCCGAATAGTTCTGGTAAGGTATCAAGGCAGTAATCTGTTCATACGACGTATGAAGTAGAAGGGGATTCGGCTGCGAACAATCAAAGATATGTATCCTATCCCGTCATTAACTGCCCCTTTTACCAAATTATTAATTACTATATTATACTCTCTTTCTTCTTTATTGTGACAGCAATCTGCTGATAATTCAATTCAGTCTTTTTTGCAGTTCTTCCCGCATGGCTTCATATCCCGGTTTTCCGAGCAATGCAAACATATTGCTCTTGTAGCTTTCTACCCCCGGTTGGTCGAAGGGATTCACTCCAAGCAGGTATCCGCTGATACCACAGGCAAATTCAAAGAAATAGAACAGCTCTCCCAGATGGAATTCATTCTGCTCCGGTACATTCACCATAAGATTCGGTACATTCCCGTCCGTATGGGCAAGCAGGGTTCCCTTCATGGCGCTCTTGTTGACAAAATCAACATTCTTGCCGGCCAGATAATTAAGGCCGTCCAAGTCTGTCTCTTCCTCCTCAAGAATTATCTCTTCGGAGGAGGTATCAACGCTTACCACTGTTTCAAATATAATTCTTTGTCCTTCCTGAATATACTGACCCATCGAATGCAGGTCTGTAGTAAAATCGACTGACGCAGGATATATACCCTTTTGGTCTTTTCCCTCACTCTCTCCAAATAACTGCTTCCACCATTCTGATACAAAATGCAGAGACGGCTCATAGTTAACCAATATCTCGACGGATTTGCTCTTTCTAAGCAGAATATTGCGGGCTGCCCCGTAAAGCAGGGAATCATTTTCCTCATAGGGTGCCTCCAGACAATGCTTTCTCATGCTGGCAGCCCCTTCCATCAGTTTATGAATATCTGCTCCGCTTACAGCGATGGGAAGCAGGCCCACGGCCGTCAGAACCGAATACCGCCCTCCGATATCGTCAGGAACTACAAAGCTCTCGTATCCTTCTTCTGTTGCCAGCTTCTTCAAAGCTCCTCTCGCCTTATCCGTCGTGGCATAAATTCTCTTTGCCGCTTCCTTCTTGCCATACTTCTCTATCATCCGCTTTTTGAATATACGAAAAGCTATCGCCGGTTCCGTTGTGGTTCCGGACTTACTGATTACATTCAGAGAAAAATCCCTGTCTCCGATAACATCCTTCAGATGATTTATATAGGTACTGCTGATATTGTTCCCTACAAAATATATCTCCGGTGTCTTTCTTATATCCTTTGATACACAATTATAAAAGCTATGCCTTAAAAATTCGATGGCAGCCCGTGCTCCCAGATAGGAGCCCCCTATGCCGATTACCAGCAGGACATCCGAATCTTGTTGAATTTTAGCCGCCGCTTTCTCTATACGGGCAAATTCCTCTTTATCATAATTAACCGGAAGGTTAATCCATCCCAGATAATCCGAGCCCTGTCCCGTACCATTGACCAGCTGCTCCTTCGCTGTATATACCGCATCCTTCATCATATCAATCTCTGCCGGACGAATAAAGCTGCCGGCAGTTGAATAATCAAAGCTTACCTTCTTAGCCATATGCCACCACTCCTTATTTTTTCTATATAATAACAAACCAAGGCTGAATTGGCAATATAATTGTATTACAAGTATTACGCAAAGAATTCCCGAAGTACATCCTCAACTATCTTTTCTTCTTCCGGTGACATTTCAGGGATTATAATCTTCTCTGGCTCCTTATTAACTGCCCGCTCCAATTCTTCCTTCTCTGCGGCCACTTCCTCTATGCTCGCCTGTATCTGCTTCTCCTCGGCCTTTTTTGAAGCACGAAGCTCTTCTTCTATACTATTTAAGATGCTTTCCTTTTCTTCCTTTTCCCGCTTCTTTATTTCACTCTTTTTCTGCTTTTCTTCCGCTTTTTTTCTAAGCTCTTCTTTGCGCAGCATCAGAGCCTCCTGCTCTTCCTGAATCTTTCTCAGCTCTTCTTCTCTGCGCTTGGCTGCCAGCTGCTTTCTCTCTTCAAGCTTTCTTCTCTCTTCTTCCCTTCTGGCTTCCTCTATCCTTCTTTGTTCCTCTTCCTTCATTAAAGCCTGTCTCTTTTTCTCTTCTTCCTTCATTCTTCTTTTTTCTTTTCTGCGGTCTATCTCCTCTTTATTTTCGGCCTCAGGCCCGCCTTTATTGTCCTTTGGCATAAATACCTGCAGATATTCCTTACGATACTGCTCCAGTTTTTCCGGCTGTGATGCCTCATGCTCCAGTCTTACCTTACAAAAGTTCTCAAGATAATCCATGAGATTCAGACGAATCATTTGTTTTTTTACAGGTAAATTTGTCATTTTATCCACAAGGATTAGGGCTGCTCCGGCCAGAATACCAACAGCTCCCGTGTATAAAATCTGTTCCCTGCTTATATCAAATACCACCCCGAAAATTGCACTGATAGGAACGATTAAGAAACTCATCAGAAGAACTTGTCCACTGAAATTCTCCCATGTGGATAACAAAATTCCACAGAATCTATACTTTGTCAAGCTCTTATCCACAAATGTATCCACATTATTAACACCGATATTCAGTTTGTAACAAGCTTCGAATTTCATCTTCATATGTTTTAAAAGCTTGTTATTAGTCGTTCCCAGCTTGTCCGATTCTTTTACCAGGTATATGTATACCATGTCCAATATAAAACGGATTATAATTCCCAGTCCGCATAAAGCGGCAAATGCATAGATAATAATGTTGTCGTTATAGATATCCTGAATCATAAAAAGCCCCTCTCTTTTCCATAATTTTACATCCATTATAGCCTAAATTGGACATTTTGAAAAGAGAGGGATTTGAAAATCGGTAGACACGAACCTGTCTATTTTTCTATAAAATGATAAATTATTATTCTTGTACCAACGCCATGACAGCAAACAACAAAACTTTCCTTTAGCGTTCCGGCACCAAATCCGGTAAACTTATATATGTATCCAGTCCATCATCCGCAATGTCTATCGTATAACTCTTGGTTTGATATCCCGGCTTAATAAATGTAACTACATGGCTCCCTATAACCTTCTGAAAGCTTCCGGGAGAGATGCCTTTATACTCACCGTTCAGATATACAGACACGCCCAGGGGATTCTGAATATAGATAAGGTGTTCCGTATCAACGATGGGGTCTTCTTCATAATCATCATCCATCCCGGAATCTATCTGCTCAGGAACATCGTCATCCTTATCCTGCTCACTATCCCAATCGTTATATTCAATATCCTCCGATTCTCCTCCCGTATCTCCCGTCTCAACAACCCGTACGCTTTCTTTGCTTTGCAGCTCCGGAAGAACAATCTGTACCTTCTTGCTGGCATAATCCACCTCCAGATTACCGCGGAAGGTAGAATATCCCCCTAAGGATACCTCTATCGTATGGCTTCCGTAAGACAACTCCACCGGACTTGCATAGGTGGTAAGTTCCTTATCAATGTACAAATCAGCTCCAAAGGGCGTAATCTCAAACGTTACCTTGCCGTACTTTACAGGCTCCGGCCCCAAATCTCCTACCGACACAATGGTCTCTGCATTCCGCTCTATCGTGACATTCTTCGTTCCGCTATATTCTCCGTTTTCTACAGTAAGATTGTAATTCCCTTCACGAACGGTAATCGACATATCCCCGGTTATAAGCTGAACGGCTTCATAGCCCACCGTAATGCTGCCGCCCAGAAAAGCCTCATAGTCCTTTATTCGTACGATTCCATGCCCTTTCGTAACGATTATTGACCAGATGGTCTCGCCAATACCCCGTACCGTCAGCTCATCCTGTACGGCCAAATCCTCTAACGTGATAAACTTATCCATATCTACAACAACCGGATTCGTATATGTATATTTTGTTTTGGCTATCTGAATCATATTGTCTTCATGATTTATCGTCATGTTATTAACACCGACGTATTCCCATGCCTTGTCCGAATATTTAAGGTCCGTCAGTCTGCTATCGGTTTGATAGCCTACATCCACTATCAGACCAATTTCAACCTGACTGATGGAAATAACTTGTCCGAACTTATCAAGTACGCTGGTTCCTCCGGTATAACGAAGCCTTAATTCCTCGTTATTTGCCGTAACATACAGGCTTATTACCTTATTATCTTTATCGATTTCAAGGACAATGGCGGTAGCCGTCTTGTCCGGCTTACTATGGGATGAGGGATTGTTATTGCTCTCGGAATCCGCTCCTCTGCCTGGGGCAGGCCTTATGCCGGCTCTTCCGTTCTTTCCTGCCTCGATTAAAGCAACGAATAAAATAACCGTAAAAAGAGTCAGACCAACCAAAAGGCTTACTATTGGCCTGACACGTATCATTGATTTATTCTTTTGTTCATTTGTATTTACCGCCATACTATCCTTTCGTTTCGCTAATATTCGCTAATCATTCTACAAGGTATAATAATAGTATATCGCAATTCATCCTTTTAGGCAATCCCTTCAAAATTACTACTCTTCGTAAAAGCTCCATAGGACGTATGGCAAATTGGGCAATCAACCTACAGGATACTCTCAAGGCTTTTTAAGAACATCTCTTTCTTTGGATTTTGCTCCCCTATACTGTTGAGCTTTTGGATGTTTCGTCCTGATATCCAGACTTTCTTGCCATTATAATAAAAGTTTGTTATCTTCCAGAATTTCTCGGGATATAGTAAAAGCAGATATAAGACCTCCAGCTCTTCTCCGGATATGGGCCGTATACTGTCATAAGCCTCTATAATATTGCTGCCATAGAGGATATCCCAATCATTTTTCTCCATTACTTTTCTGATAAATTGGTACAAATCCGTAATCTGAATCCCGATATGGGCTTTTTCAAAATTGGTCGTTGCCATCCCATTGCCCCACTCGGAGGATATCTCGGCAGCGGATAAAGCCTGCCGGTTAGCCCAGCTCATTTCATTTTTATTTTTTTGCACAATAATAATATTATGATAGTTATAATTGCCATGGCATACCGCCCTTTGTTGTGCAGCCTCCTTAAGCGCATGGCTGTAGCCGGAGCCTGACAATCTTTTGGCAGCTTCTAAGCCCTGTTCATAGAATTCATCATAATAATTAAGGTAAAGTATCTCAAATTCATTCTTTTGACGCTTATCCCGAATATAGCTCTTGACTCGTTTTAACTCCCTGTTCCGCTTTTCAAAGATTTCATGGAGATTACCGGCAATATTATATTCCATTTGTTCTTTGGTAAATTCCACATCCTTTAAAACGCTATGCAGCTTTGCCAGGTTAGCGGATGCCATTTCAATCTGGGACAGCTCCTTCAGATTACATTCCTCTCCCCAAAACCAGTTCTTAACGATATACCGGCATCCGGATTGATCCTCTGCTATAATGTCATCCTCTATTGTTTTAACGTACAGATCTGTATTATAATATCCGTGCATATAGAGATGTTCTTTTACGTTATGCTCAAATAGCGCACGGTTTTTCGAACCTTCAAAGCACTTAAAAAGCTTTAAGCCGCTGTCGGTTTCTAACATATAAGCACCTCTTGCTCGATAGGTATTATACACCTTAAAAGGATACTTTTTTAATACCTCCTGACATCTGTCTTCCAAAGCATTCCACCCCCAACAATTCATAATATCTGTCTACTAATATTATGATATGTCTTATGAATTCATGAATAAAACAAACAGTTTCATGAGGTATCATGCAAATTTATATTAAAAATACAGTTTAAACCGTACATAGAGCAAAATTAAGGGGTTGCTGCAAAATGATATTAGGTACACAGGTATAACCATAATGCACCGTTAGAAGAACAGATGCTATAATTTGTAAGCCATATAAGCGGACAGTTTATGTCCGATTTGAGCTTATAAATTATAGTGTCTGTACTTCTACCGGTGTGTGAGGTTCATACCTGTATGCCTGATGCTATTTTGCAACAACCCTCCATCTCTTATCTATTCAATGATTTTACTATACCGAGCAAGGTTTCTTTATCATTCAGGGAGGGGTCTTCAATAACCATATCCAATAGACTGTTTAATATCCTTCCCATCTCTTTTCCGGGCTTAAAGCCTGCTGTTATCAGGTCCTTTCCGTTGATTTGAAGCTCTTTAAGGCTGACACATTCCTCTCTTGATATCATTTCCCGATAAAGCCGCTTTGCTTCCTCCAGCTGCCTGAATTTATCCTTATTGGTCTCGGGATTCTTCCCGCTGGTATCCGCATAGTTGATTTCAAATAAAAGCTCCATGTATTCCTTGCCAATCTTCGCAGCCGCTTTTCTTATTCCTGTGGGTGTCAGAACAAACCGGTAGTCATGCCATCTGACCAGATGAACCACGGCTTCCAATGTATCATTATCGAACTTCAAGTCCTTTAGAATCCGTTTTGCGGTCATCGCTCCCTTTTCCTGATGTCCGTAAAAATGATTCTGTCCGTCCTTCCCCATCGTGATGGTACCGGGCTTTTCTATATCGTGAAGCAGCATGGTCCAGCGCAAGATAACCCTTTCCTGCGAAGAAAACCGGTTCTCACTGATTTTACCCGCAACGGCACTGACTGCCCGGATAGTATGTTCACCTACGCTGTAAGCATGATGGATGTTCTTTTGTCCTGTTACCATCATCTTATCGAATTCAGGGATAATCACCTTACTAATCCCCAGCTCATACAAAAGCCGGAACCTGTCAGGATGGTCAGATATCAGAAGCTTTGTAAGTTCCGTCCGGATTCTTTCGGCGCTGATGTTTCTCAGATGCTCCGCCTTGCCCATGACGGCCCTCTTTGTTTCCTCTTCTATGGCAAAGTCCAGTTGAGCGGAAAACCGGACGGCCCGCAATATCCTTAATGCGTCTTCATCAAACCTTTCGGAAGCATTACCTACACAGCAAATCAACCGGTCATTCAAATCTTTCCTTCCGCCGAATAAATCTATCACGCCCTGTTCGGGGTTATATGCCATTGCATTGATTGTAAAGTCTCTTCTCTTTAAGTCCTCTTCCAAATTGCCGGTAAAGGATACCTCTTTTGGGTGCCGGTTATCCTCATATATGCCATCAAGGCGGTAAGTGGTAACCTCATAATGTTCCTTATCCAAAAGTACGGTAACCGTCCCATGAACAATACCCGTATCCACCGTCCTCTTAAAAATCCTCTTCACTTCATGAGGCTTGGCGGAGGTTGTAATATCCCAGTCCTCGGGTTTTTTCCCAAGCAGCATATCGCGGACACAGCCTCCTACAGCATAGGCCTCAAAGCCATTGTCCGTTAATGCCTGTATAATATATTGGACTTTTTTAGGTATCTGAAATTCCATGGTTCCTCCGGTTAAACTGTATAATGTATCTACCGTGATTATAGCAGAGGGATTTTGACAATACAAGGTGTGAATTCACTTGTGCCTAGTATGCTTTACCCCAATAAGTCATGGTCTTGGCCGGCTTGCCGCAGCATACACAGTGCTCGTCTATATGCTCCTGTTCAAATGGCATGCAGCGGGAGGTTGCTCCCGTTCTTTCTTTAATTTCATTCTCACAGGCCTCATCCATACACCACATGGCTTTGACGAATCCGGGCTTATCATTCATGATATTCTCAAACTCCTCCATGTTCGTTGCTGTATAGGTATGAGCATCCCGGTGCGCTCTGGCTCTTTCCAGCATATCGGACTGCATCTTTTCAAGAATTTCTCCGACCCTGCTTTCTATCTCATCCAGATTGACAACAATCTTTTCTCTGGTATCCCGCCTTACTACGACCGCCTGATTATTCTCTATATCCTTGGGGCCTATCTCGATTCGGACGGGAATTCCGCGCATTTCCTGCTCACTGAACTTCCAGCCCGGGCTCTTGTCAGAATCATCTATTTTTACTTTAAATGCAGCTAATCTGTCTTTGATTTCATTTGCCTTCTCAAGGACACCTTCTTTGTTCTGGGCGATGGGTATAATCATTGCCTGAACCGGTGCGATTCTCGGAGGAAGAACCAGCCCGCTGTTATCACCGTGAACCATAATGATGGCACCGATAATTCTGGTGGACATGCCCCATGAGGTCTGGTGCACATATTGCAGCTTATTGTCCTTATCCGTATATTGAATATTAAATGCCCTTGCAAAGCCGTCGCCAAAGTCATGGCTTGTTCCGGATTGCAGTGCCTTGCCGTCATGCATCATGGCTTCAATTGTATAGGTGGCCTCTGCTCCTGCGAATTTCTCCTTGTCGGACTTTCTTCCCTTCATCATAGGAATTGCCAACACGTTTTCACAAAAATCCGCATAAACACCCAGCATCTGAATGGTTCTCTCATTTGCCTCCTCCTTCGTGGCATGGGCGGTATGTCCCTCCTGCCATAAGAACTCCATCGAGCGAAGGAAGGGTCTCGTGGTCTTTTCCCACCTCACAACCGAGCACCACTGATTATATAATTTAGGCAGGTCACGGTATGACTGAATAATATTCGCATAAAAATCGCAGAACAGGGTTTCTGAAGTAGGACGTACACATAACCTGTCTTGAAGCTTTTCATTGCCGCCATGGGTTACCCAGGCAACCTCAGGAGCAAAGCCCTCTACATGGTCCTTTTCCTTTTGCAGCAGACTCTCAGGTATAAACATAGGCATATACACATTCTCAACCCCGGTTGCCTTAAAATCCGCATCCAGCTGTCTCTGGATATTCTCCCAAAGCGCGTATCCATAAGGGCGGATAATCATACAGCCTCTTACGCTTGAGTATTCTATAAGCTCTGCCTTTTTAACCACATCTGTGTACCATTTAGCAAAATCTTCTTCCATTGAGGTAATTGCCTCAACTAATTTCTTTTCCTGTGCCATCATCATCTCTCCTCATATTTTCTTTTTTGGGGTTAATAATGGAGCATTTTTATTGAACCGATATTTTTTCAATAAAAAAAGCCCTTCATCCCTCAAGGGACCGAAAGACTCGGCGGTACCACCCTTTTTAGCCTGCAAGCTCTTCACTTACGGCTCTCTCTTTACCGTTAACGCCGGTTCTACGTTGTATTTGGGGAAAGCATCCTTCATACAAGGCTCCAAGGGCCGGTTCGAAAACTACAGCATAAGAAGCTCCCACCATTACTTCTCTCTCTGGAATGCGCATATTTTTCTACTATTCCTCTTCAACGCCAGTTTAATGTACTTTATTTTATTCCAGTTTGGCGCCTTTGTCAAGTGAATGTGATTCCTTATCATTCATTGCTTTTATAATGGCTATAATAATGATAAGACCCGTCGGTCCCAGAATAAATCCGGCTATTCCAAAAAGTTTCAGGCCTATATACATGGATATAAGGGTATACAAAGGCTTTATGCCTATCCTGTTGCCAATCAGCTTTGGCTCCAGCACTTCGCGCAGAACCTGACATATAAGATATACGGTTACAAGAATTGCCGCTCCATATATATTCCCGTTAATAAGCATTATAATGCCCCATGGAATTAATATCATTCCGCTTCCTATTACAGGCAAGGCATCCAATATGGCAATCAGCAGACCCAGCAATAAGGCATATTCATTTTTTATTAAAACCAGTCCGGTTACACAGCATACGGCCACCATCACCATAATAAGCAGCTGCGCCCTTATATATGCAATTCCCGCATCCGCTAATTTAACGGTTACTCCGTTAATATCATTGTATATCTCCAGGTCTTTGTATTTTTTTTTCAGTGCCGGTACTTCCTTGACGATTAGCGCCGCTGATATGAAGATAATCAGAAGAATACCTATAAACCCAACTATTTTAACGGTAAAGTTAAGTGTTTTTGCCGTCAGCCCGGGGATTACATCGGTCTTTACCTTATCGACCATTTTCATCATATTATCATCCATTGCTGCCCTTGCGCTTCCTGCTGCCAGGCCCAGGATTTCATCGCAGCTGCTGCATATACTGTCCAGCTTGCCTGCCAGAATACTTAGATAGGCCGGTATATTCCTGGCGAAATTCACTGCCTGCTTAATCACCAGATTCCCCAGATAGAACAATCCCGTTCCGATAAGTGAAATCAATACCAAAAGAGACAGGGAGCCGCCTACAATTCGTGGTATCTTGACTTTTCTATATAGGAATTCCGTAGGCTTTCTGACTATCCACGCCAACAGGTAAGCAACGATAAAAGGCAAGATAAGCGGCAGAATAAAACGAAATCCCAGATACACGCTTAAAGTAATAATAATCAGCTTAATAAATAACCTTATCCTTTTATTCTCCCAAAGCTTCATTTTCAATCACCCCCTGATTTTATTAACTTAAAGCAGTTTTTAAATATTTTTGGTAATTAAAAAGAGAATTCATTTTTATGAATCCTCTTATCTTTATTTTCTGTTTTTAAATTTTTTATATCCTCGGGGATAATTTGAAATAAAAAGGATATATTATCTTATTCAGAGGTTAATTACATTCTTTGAAGCTTATTGCAAGCTTTAAATGCAGCCGTCTCCTGATTTGTTATTTCCTGACTGAATAAAACCCATTCTTTTTCAAATTTTTATGATACACTAAATTATTTCTATCTGAATATAGCTTACACCTGCAAAAAAAGCGGCTTTCGCATAGTCCTGATTATCCATTACCAGATAGTCGCTGCCCTGCTGCTGTACCCTGATAACCTTGTCCTTATAACAGACAGCCGCTTCCATCTCTTTTATCAATGCATCAAGACTCTTCTTATCCTCCGCTTCCTTTAAATCTTCAAATACAAAACGCTTGGGCGAAACAAGAATTTTTGATGTCTCCTGTGAATGATGATAGTATATCCTTGCTTCCTCTATAATAATCTCGGCTATGATTTCCGGATTGCAGTAGGTGCTGTCTATAACCAGATTATAATTCGAAAAATCCATATAATTGAGATTATATATCTCCTTATAGCGTATACTTTCTGTCTTTGCCCGCTCTGCGAGCAGCTTTTTTGCTTCTTCGACGGAAGAATACCTCTCTACTGAACCTCGCTGGTCATTTATTATACGGTCTGCCGCCACATCAAGGCTGACGGATACAAATACTTTGAAGGAATGCTCCGCAAAATGCCATGCCAGCCTGGAATCAAATATAATGTTCTTATCCTTATATGTTCTTGAAATACGGGTCGTTTCATCATCAATCATATGGTCATATTTTCGGTCACTCATCATAAGCTGGTTCAGCTCCAAAGTACTGAGATTCATCTGGCTTGCCAGCTCTCTTTGAATCTTCCCGGTGGAGTAAATCTCAAAATTATATTTTTCACTAAGAAACTTTCCTATGGTGGATTTTCCGCTTCCCAGGTTTCCCGTTATCGTAATATGCATCGTATTACCTTCCTTTATTGGTGTCATATTTATCTCTATCAGATATTATAGCTGATAGCGATGAAATATACAACAAAGGGTTTTTCTCCATTCTATAGTCCATGAACTTAACCAATATACTATCTTTATAAGCTTTGCTTACCATTTAATATCTGTCTATTCCATCCGGATAAGCTCTGCATGCAGCTTGTCAACCTCTCGTATGTCATGGGTAATGATAATCGTTGTCTTTCCTTTACTATGTTTCTTAACATAAGACACCGCCTGCTCTTTTAAGTCTTCATCCAAACCCTTAAAGGGTTCATCCATTATAAGCACATCATATTCAGACAGAATAGCTCTTGCTATGGCTACTCGTTGTCTCATTCCGCCGCTTAAAGCCTTTACCGGCTTATCTTTGTATTCCGTCAGGCCTGTTTCCTCCAGATGCTGCCTTACGGTCTCCCCCATTACATCGTCTCTGCTGACAAGCATAATATTCTTTATGGCATCCCAGTGCTCAATCAGCCGGTCCTCCTGGAATACCGCGGAGACCTTTCTGCCTTGAAGTCCGGTTATTTCTCCTGAATCCGCTTTGTCTAATCCCATCAGAATATAGGCAAGCGTTGTCTTTCCTATGCCGGAGGCTCCCATGATACAGGTGATGCTTCCCTCTGAAAAAGACATCGTCACATTATTCAGTACCTGCTGCCCCTTAAAGCTTTTGCATACTTTATTCACCTGAATATCCATGGTATACCTCCTCTCTTAAAGCTTTTTCTCCTGACCTTCGGTATTCCCATAACGTCTGATAATTCCCATTACGATTCTTTCAAACAGCATACTTATAAGAATGATAACCAGCGTCCAGGCAAAAAGCTCTTTTATCATAAGATAAAGCTTGGCTTCATACAGCTTTATACCGATAGAATTTGCCGGTCTGCCGATAACCTCCGCTGCAATTCCTGATTTGAAGCTAAAACCCAGGCCAATCGATACCGCCGATATTCCAAAAGGCAAAACTGCCGGAAAATAGATGGCCTTCATACGCTTCCATCTGCTGATACGAAATACCTTCGCCATCTCCAGAAGCTTTTTATCGGTACTTCTTAGTCCATATAAAAAGTTCGAAAATGACACCGGCAGTACCATTAAAAATGAAATTAATATGGATAAATTTGCTGAGCTTATCCATACCAGTGCCAGGATAATAAAGGACGCTACCGGCGTTGCTTTGATTACCTTCATCATCGGTGACAGCAGCTCATAAATGATTTTGCTTTTATAGGACAGGACCGCCAGAACAGCCCCGGCAGTTAATCCAATAAAGAATCCAAGGATAATCCGTATAAAGGAATTCGCTATGCTTATCCAAAATCCAGCGTTCCCGCTAAGCTCAAGCACAGCAAGAAGCACATTTTTTGGAGAGGGCAGGAAAAGCTCCTGATTAATAATTCTACTGGCCGCAGCCCATAAAAATATCCAAAAGCATATAACAATCAGCTTAATACCGCCGCTTTTCATACGGTTCTTATTCGCATTATTGTCTGTTATTATATCCTTCATATTCCTCTCCCTTTCGGTTCTATGCGTGCTTACTCGTTGATAAAGTAGAAGTTATCATCCGGAAGCTCTCCGCCGACTGCATTGGGGTTTTGCTCATACAATACATTCAGATACTTCCGGGCCATTTCCTTCATCTCCGTGCCCTGAATAAGGGTGATATTGCAATAGGGGATGGCTTTCTTTGCCACGGCCGCTTTAAAAAGGTCGAATTTTTCTATAAGCTCTGCGGCGGCATCCACATCATTATTTACAAATTCGGCACTTGCTTTATATTCATTTAAAAAATCCTCTACTGCCTCCGGATGGTTATTAAGAAACTCACTGTTTACCACGACTACTCCGGTAACAACGCCGCTGTTCTCATTCTTTGCCGTCCATTCCTTCTCAATGTCAAGGGCAATCCGCACCTTGTCATTGTTCATCAAGACAGTGGTTACATAAGGCTGGGGCAGCATGGCGACGGCATTCTCCGAGCTCTCCAGTATAGCTGCTACTTCCGTTGCCTCTGACTTATACTCAATTGTCAAATCCTTTTCCGGGTCTAATCCATATGAGCTAAGCAGGTAATTCAGGGTATATTGCGGGGTTGTTCCATATCCGGTAGAGTAGATGGTCTTTCCTTTAAGGTCCTCCACAGAATTAATCTCATTGCCTGTTTCGACGATATACAGCACACTGAGCGTATTTATTCCAGCCAGCTTAATCTGTCCGTTCGTCTTATTATACAATACCGATGCCAGGTTGCAGGGAACAGCGGCAATATCAAATTCTCCTTTGATTAAGCCTGTGCTTACAACATCCGCTTCTCCTGCAACCGTAAACTGATAGTCATGAGCTGCTGTGCCGGCCTGCGCATCCTCCATAAGCTTAACCATGCCCATACCTGTCGGTCCCTTTAATGCTGCAATATTCATCTGAATTTTTTCTTTATTATCATCTTCCGTGACATCCGGAGCCTTTGATTCATCTTCTTTGTCATCCTCTGAATTCTTGTCTGCATCCGTATCCTGATTGTCATTACCTGCATCCTGATTAACAGATTCATTGTTGTTCTTATTATCAGAGGCTTTGCTGCATCCGGTTAATACCACCGCAGCAAGTATCACCGCTGTCATCATAACTAAGACAAGCTTCCTGTTTGCTATCATCTTCATTTTCTTCATCCTAATCCTCATACCTTTCTTCAATCTCTGCAAAGCAATTTATTGCTTTGCATAAATGGTTTTTACACTGACGCCTTTGAGCATACCCAGCTTACCGGCAAGGGTACTGATTACATCCTGCGGGGCATGAAGCACAATGCTTATAATGCTGATATTCTTTTCACGAAAAGGTATCCCCATTCTGCCTATAATGCATAAACTGTATTCATGAAGCAGATTATTCAGCCTTTCTACCGACTCCATATCCTCTACAATAATTCCTATCTGAGCAATCCGATTGTCCATTCCTGCCTCCATCTTTGCTTTTTATCCAATAAAAAATCCCCAGGCCATAGGCATAGGGATTGATAAAATCAATCAGTTAACAAGTAAGCTCTCTATCCTTCGGGCGTCCCCTGTGATTAGATTTCTCTTACCTCATATCCTCCTATGCCTCTCTGTCAGGTAGTCCTTTCAGGTTGGCACTGGTTATTTTAACATTTTGTTAAAACTTTGTCAATGGGGTGCCTTCTTTTTGGCGATTTCGTATTCATACGATGCATTTATACCTTAAACCGGTACCCCACTCCCCAGATGGTTTCAATATATTGGGGCTTTGATGTGTTGTACTCAATCTTTTCCCGAATCTTTTTGATATGAACGGTGACCGTCGCAATATCGCCGATGGATGCCATATCCCATATTTCTGCGAAAAGCTCTTCCTTTGTATATACATGATTCGGATTCTCAGCCAAAAATGTCAGAAGGTCAAATTCTTTCGTCGTAAATATCTTTTCTTCATCATTAACAAATACCCTTCTGGCCGTCTTATCAATCTTGAGGCCTCTAATCTCTATTACCTCATTTTCCTTTTGGCCGGAGCCGATTAAACGGTCATATCTGGCAAGGTGGGCTTTTACTCTGGCAACCAGCTCGCTAGGGCTGAACGGCTTCGTAATATAATCATCCGCGCCCATTCCCAGGCCCCGGATTTTATCGATGTCGTCCTTCTTTGCGGATACCATAATAACAGGTATGTTCTTTTCCTCCCGAATCCGTTTGCAGATTTCAAAGCCATCCATGTTAGGAAGCATCAAATCCAGAATGATTAAGTTGAAATCCTCATTAAGCGCCCGCTCTTTCCCTCTATTACCCGTCGTCTCCACCTCTACCTCAAAGCCTGAAAGCTCCAGATAATCCTTCTCAAGCTCAGCGATAGCCAATTCATCTTCAACAATAAGAATTCTTTTCATCTTTACCTCCATTCCTTTCACTTCCTGCTATACCACCTTTTTCAGTGTAAAGCTGATTGTTGTTCCTTCGCCCTTGCGGCTTACCACCCATATACTTCCAAAGTGGTCCTCGATAACTTTTTTTGCGATGGCCAATCCTAAGCCGCTGCCTCCTGTCTTCGTGCTTCTTGAAGCATCCGCCCTGTAAAAACGGTCAAATACAAAAGGCAGGTCCTCTCCTTCGATTCCAACTCCGTTGTCCTCTATATCCACCTGAACAAACTCTTCATCATCCATTATTCTTATATTGATTATCCCTTCCGATTTGTCCATGTATTTTACCGAATTACCAATGATATTATGAATAACTCTTTTAAGCTGTTCGGCATCCGCAACCACCTTAACATCCTGGTCTACGAGATTCTCATAAACCACCTGGATATTCTTAACCTCAAGCTCCAGATGCAAATCCTCTACACAATCTTCAAAATAATCTGCAATACTGATATTCGTGAAAGAGTAAGGAATGGTGTTCCTGTCAATCCTGGCATAATAAGCCAGCTCATCCACCAGCACAGACATATCATTTGCCTTCATGTATATCGTCTTTAGATATTTCTCCTGCTTTTCTATCGTATCCGCTATGCCATCCATCAGGCCCTCGGCATATCCTTTGATTGCTGTAAGAGGCGTTTTTAAGTCATGGGATATGTTGCTGACCAGCTCCTTAATGTCCTCCTCGTATTGCAGTCTGTCCTCGATTAGTTTCTTTAGGCGTAATCTCATGCTTTCAAAATCATCACACAGCTGGCCGATTTCATCCTGAGTAATCGCGGTCACTGAATAATCCAGGTTACCCTCCTTAATATGGTCTGTGGCCACCCTAAGGATGTTCAGCGGTACAAGAATACTTCTATAAATCCAAAATATCAAAAGACTGGCCGTCAAAAACAGAATAATGATAAAGGATATAACACTCTGAATCGCAACCGCCTTAATCTGCGGCATAAGAACATTCAAATCCGTTATTACGAATATCGTTCCCTTTGCGCCGTCTTTAAATGTAAAGTCCTGCAATTTAACCAGAAATGGGTCTCTTCCTCCCAGATAGGTTCCTCCGTCAACTTCCGTACTTCCGCTCCCGTAGTCCGGCAGAAATTCCTTTATCTTTTCCAGTCTGTATTCATTCCCTACATAGATATATTCATTGTCCTTTCGTACCGCTAAAAATGAATGCTTTGACTCCAGCTGCTCATTCAGCTCGGTGTAATAATCCTCATCACTGAGCTTTTCAGGAAGGTTTTGAGAATATAGCTTAATCTCATTGTATATCCCTCTGGTTATCCTGTTAAGAATCTGGATGGGATTGGTGATGACCTGTATTGTCTGGGCTTCCACATCATAGGATTCATGAATAGAATCCATCTGAAAACGGACGATGGTCCCTGCTGTTATAGAGATAAGCACCACCGGCATCGCTATCATAATGAGAAATGCCACAATTAATCTATGCTTAATGTTCATCGATTCACCTGTCCTGCAACTGGATTATTCATATATATTTACAAGTATAACACAGATAATACACCCATGCACATAAAGGAACTATGATAAGTATAAAGTTTTTATGAATTCGGCATTATAATTATGCCTATCCTAAGTATGCTTTCAATTCCTCTGCCTTATCCGTGCTTTCCCATGTAAAGTCCTTATCATTCCTTCCGAAATGTCCATATGCCGCCGTCTTCTTATAGATGGGTCTTCTCAAATCAAGCATCTTAATAATTCCTGCCGGCCGAAGGTCAAAATGCTTCCTTACAATTGCTACTAATTCGTCGTCTGACAGCTTCCCTGTGCCGAAAGTATCCACCATTACCGAGGTCGGCTCCGCTACTCCAATTGCATAAGAAAGCTGTACCTCACAGCGTTTTGCAAGGCCTGCCGCCACAATATTCTTGGCTACATAACGGGCTGCGTATGCCGCAGAGCGGTCAACCTTCGTATAGTCCTTACCGGAGAAGGCTCCGCCTCCATGTCTTGCATATCCGCCGTAAGTATCCACAATTATCTTTCTTCCGGTAACTCCGCTGTCCCCCTTCGGACCTCCGATAACAAATCTGCCGGTAGGATTGATATAAAACTTGGTTCTTTCATCAACCAGCTCCCTGGGCAAAACCTCATCGAATATATAATGCCTGATATCCTTTCTTAACTGCTCCAAAGATACCTTTTCATCATGCTGGGTAGACAAGACCACCGCATCCAGATGAACCGGCTTTCCATCCCCGTCATATTCTACGGTAACCTGGGCTTTGCCGTCCGGTCTGAGATAATCCAAGGTGCCGTCCTTTCTTACCTGCGAAAGCTTGTAGGTCAGCTCATGCGCCAACGATATGGCATAGGGCATATATTCCTTTGCCTCGTCCGTTGCATAGCCGTACATCATGCCCTGGTCTCCTGCTCCTATAATTGACAGGTCTGTGTCATCCGCCGGGTTCTCCTTTGCTTCATAGGACTTATCAACCCCAAGAGCGATATCCGGTGACTGCTCATTAATCGATACGATTACGCCGCAGGTGTCTGCATCAAAACCGTACTGCGACCTGTCATATCCTATCTCCCTTATGGTATCTCTGACAACCTTCGGAATATCCACATAGCCCTGTGTGGTGATTTCACCCATTACAAGAACCAGGCCTGTCGTTATCGCCGTTTCGCATGCCACTCTGCTCATCGGGTCCTGTCTTAACAGTTCGTCTAATATCGCATCTGAAATCTGGTCACAAATCTTATCCGGATGACCTTCGGTTACTGATTCTGAAGTAAATAATCTTTTTATCATATCTTTTCCTCCATTTTTTAATATTAAGTATCAGAAAATAAAAAAGCCCCTGTAATAAGGGGACTTGATGAACATAACCAAACCCTCTTATTGTTCGATTACTCGCTCAGGTTGGCACCTTCCGTTTGCCGGGGTTGCCGTGACTTCATAGAGCCTTACCTCTCCGTCACTCTGAATAAGAGAAATTATTATTTACTATTATACTTTAGCTATGATAATATATGTTATTCAGTCATATGTCAAGTTTTTTCTATAAATTCCTATTTTTAATCCCCAAATCCACATGCTATGTGCGCTATTTATACAAAATTATTGACTTTTCGCCATAATCTTACTATACTGAAATTAACTAATTTAATAATGCTTACTACTATTATGGAAGGAGCGCCCAGTATATAAAAAAGGCGGTTAAAACCATATGAACACTGTTAAAATTTTAACTTCGCAAGCTATACCCGGAATGGTTGTATCAGAGAACGTATATACTAAGGACCTTCATATGGTAATTAGTAAAGGCACAGCTCTTACAGACAAAATTATAACGAGGCTCGAATTTTATTCTATAACAGATTTCTCTGTGTATTCTGACGATGATTTATTTGAACAGGAGCCGGAATATATTGAGAACACCTTTTATAGTGAAATCAAAAAAAGCGAGACTTTTAAACGCTTCTGTAAGACCTATCAAAATGTTACCGACAATGTCAGAACCGCTATGGACGATGTCGTTAACCATGACAAAGAAATTAATCCCGGGCAGCTTTTATCGGACGTAAGTAAAATTCTATATCATTGCAACACCAATATCGAGCTGTTCAATATGCTCCATACCATGAGAGAATATGACGACCCTACCTATACCCACAGTCTGAATGTGTCTCTGATGTGCAATATCTTAGCAAAATGGCTTCACTTCTCTACGGAAGACATCGAGATTGTTACCTTGAGCGGTCTGCTTCATGATATCGGTAAGCTGTTAATTCCAAATACGATTCTGGGAAAGCCGTCAAAGCTGACGGACACGGAATTTAGCGAGATAAAGACGCACACCGTAAAGGGATACAAGCTATTAAGGGATAAGAAACTTGATGAAAGGATACAAAGTGTTGCCCTTATGCATCATGAGCGATGTGACGGCAGCGGCTATCCCAACGGACTTATAAGCCATGAAATTGACCCGCTTGCCAAGCTTCTCGCTATCGTTGATGTATATGATGCCATGACCTGTGCCAGAGTATACAGAGACCCTTTATGTCCCTTTGATGTTATCAGTCTTTTTGAAGCAGAGGGTTATTTAAAATACGATACGAAATTCCTCTTGACGTTTCTTGAAGGAATTGCAATGACGTATATCAATAACAATGTACGGCTGAGTAACCAGATAGAAGGTGAGATAATCCTCATCAATAAGTTTGAGCTCTCAAGACCCGTCATTAAGGCCGGGGACCAGTTCATCGATTTGTCAAAGCATCGGAATCTTTATATCGAGTCCTTGATATAAAATGATTTAAATGGATAATTATTTTAGAAAGCTGCTATATTGACACGCTTGTCAGCATAGCAGCTCTTTTTATTTTTATTCTATTTATCTAGCTTACTTTTAATTTAAACTTACGAATTGCCTTCGTATCATTGGAGTCCACCTTAACCATGGCGGCTCCTAACTGCTGCATCTTATTTTCAAAATCCTCGTATCCCCGTTCAATGTATTCAACATTTTCGACGATTGTATAGCCCTCTGCCATCAGACCGGCCATAACCAGTGCCGCCCCGCCTCTCAAATCAGAGGCACTTACAATTGCTCCGGTAAGGCGTTCCACTCCGGTGATAATTGCAGTGTTACTCTCTACCACCTTAATGGATGCTCCCATCTTGGTCAATTCATCAACAAACTTAAATCGATTTTCAAAAATACTCTCTGTTACAATGCTTGTGCCATTTGACAAAGACAGCAGTGTCGTCATTAAAGGCTGCATATCTGTCAGAAATCCGGGATAAGCCAAGGTCCTTACATGGGCACTGCCCGGCCTGGTATCTGCTATAATACGAACCGCATCGTCATATTCTTCTACCTTAACGCCAACTTCCAGAAGCTTTGCTGTAAAAGCCTCCAGATGCTTGGGAATCACATTCTTAACAAGAACATTTCCCATTGAAGCGGCTGCTGCAAACATAAATGTACCTGCCTCTATCTGGTCGGGAATAATGGAATACTCGCTTCCATGAAGCCTTGATACGCCCTTTATACGGATAACATCTGTTCCGGCTCCTTTTATGTTGGCACCCATACTATTTAAGAAGTTCGCCACATCAACCACATGGGGCTCTTTGGCGGCATTCTCAAGCGTTGTCTGACCCTCTGCCATGCTGGCAGCCAGCATAACATTAATCGTTGCACCTACACTGGATTCATCAAAATAGATTGATGCACCGGTCAGCTTCTCTGCTTTCGCACAGATTAATCCATGCTCAATCTTTACCTCTGAGCCCAGGGCATCAAATCCTTTAATATGTCTGTCTATCGGTCTGCTGCCGATGTTGCAGCCACCGGGCAGCGCTATCTCTGCTTGATTGTATTTACCAAGCAAGGCTCCTACGAGATAATAGGACCCTCTTATCTTTCTGACACTATCGGAATCAGCTCTTACTTTATTCATTCTGGAAGCATTAATCCGGATTGTGTGCTTATTCACACGGTCTACCTTGGCTCCCAGCTCTTCAATCACCTTTAATAATATATTGATATCACTAATTTCAGGAACATTCTCTATCTTAACAGTCTCATCCGTCATAATCGCAGCTGCAATTATTCCCAGTGCTGCATTCTTATAACCGCTGATTGATACCTCTCCTCTTAACGGTCTTCCACCCTTTATAATATATTGCTCCATTGCACACCTCGTATTTTATCTATTTTGTTGCACATTATGCCTATAATTCAGCTATTATTTTTGTTGAATTTTAATCCGCTATTCTGATTATACCACAATGTGGGTTTTTGTAAATCGTTTTTTGCCCAAATTAATCCCTCCCCTTCTTTACCTGTTTTATTTGATAGAATTATTCTTTATCATCTGCATTTTTATATTCAAATAAATCTGTGAAAAAGAAAGGAAATTATAATGCATTGTATTTCTTGAAGATAAATCATATCCATGGTATAATGTCAAAAAGATACTATATCACAGAAGAATTCACTAATGAACTTTTATACTTCCTAGGAGATGATAAAATGCCCCCAAATTACATAACCATTGAATCCGTTACCGGAGGTGTTTCAAATCGTGTAAAGCAGGATTTAAAATTTAAAACCGGCAACTTTGTATGGCGTATAAAATTTTCCGCTCCGCTTAAGCCTTCCACGGTTAACAATGCCAATCTGAATGTTACAACTGTGAATAATACGCCGTTACTAACAAATATACGCTATGATACAGTAAATAATTATATCGAAATTGAGCCTTTGGAGCCATATAATAAAAACGAATCCTATTTATTACATGTCTCTGACAGAGTACAGTCTAAAAAAGGTCAAAGGCTCCAAAATAATATTACCATTCAATTCAAGGTATAAAGATTAATTAAAATCTTCCGGTAATATGGACAGGACATCAGCATCTGCAAGCTTGCCTTCTGCGACAAGCCTGGATAGTTGTTTTCCTGTCCTTAAATCTGCTGATGTCATTGCTTTTTCTGCATATTTTGAAATCTCTTCCAGCTGTTTTTCTTTTTTTGTATTCTCTATTATTTTGTCTGCTCCATGTTCAAATGCTGCCCGTGCCGATTGCTGTAACTCATATTCCCTGAGAAATATTTTTGTATAGCCAAAGCCTAAGATATCCTCCCTTGAGTACCCCGGAAGATGTATCCTGTTCTTAAATAACTCCATCAGCTTAGGGCATTCTCTGAATAATCGATTCATATTCTTCTTATTCTCTTCAAAAATAACAGCCACCTCTCCCCGAAAATACTTTATCAGCTCCAATAGCTTATCGATTGTCGGCCTTTTCAGTTCACTGGCATTTTCAATAACAAGACAGCTGTTTCTTAATTCCTCCCTCATGGCTGTAATGTTGATTTCATTCAGTTTTTCTGCTGATATCTTCGCTATTTTGGATGTTTTAAGCTTGCCCGTCTTATTTAAAAATATGGCAATATCCTTGGCTAAAGTAGTTTTTCCCGAAGAAGGCTCTCCTGTTATAATCATTTGAACGCTTTTTGTGCGCTTGCTCATAATTAATTCCAGGCTGTTCGCCAGCTGTTTTTGAATGGATTTTATATGAAGGAAGTTTCCAAACATCTGATAGATATCTATCCCAAGACTTTCTGATAATTCATCCAGCCTGTCTAAATCCTCGTTCGTTTCCCCGGTCCTTATAAAATTATATAGGCTGCTTCCAGCTTCTTTTTCAGAGGCCCTATCTCCGGTCTCATTATGCTCTTCCATCAAAGAATCCTCGGCTGTGATATCCGGGTAGTCCTTTTGCTCCTTCGCCAAAAGAATATCGACTTCCTTCCCTACATTCTCCTCCAGTTCTCTTAATATACTATCTTCCTCTTTAACCTCGATATTATATTCATACGGTTCTCTTTCATCATATTCCGGGCCGTCGGTATCTTCTCCGTCTTCGATTTCTTCCCGGGCTTCTAACGCTTCTTTTCCTGACCGGTATTCCAAGCCTTCTTTCGCTTCTCTTCTTTCCCAATATGCCAGGCTTTCTCCGTCTTCTATTCCTTCACGGTATTCTGAATCCTCCCTGTCTTCTGCTCCTTCGCGGTATTCTAAATTTTCTCCGTCTTCTATTTTGTCGCGGTCTTCCAAAGCTTCCCTGTCTTTGGGATATTCTGTCTCGTCATTATTTGTATCCGATGTTATACTGTTTTGTGAAGCCCTGTTCTTAAGGTTCTTAATAATCTCATCCTTATCCACTTCTCCGGAATAATAAGCCTTTAGAATCTTAGCCTTCTCCACATAGCTTCCCTCACCAAACCACAGGATAAGGTCCGAGCATTCCTGAATACACTCCTTTTCCATACCTGCTTTATAATAAAGCTTTGCCAGTTCATAAGCCCATTTTTCAATATAGCTATATTCCTTTAATTTTTTTAGAGAATCGATTAATACAATATAGGGTTCTTTCTTCGCCTTATTTATTTTGTATCTGAATATGTATATACTGAAATCATTTGGTGCTGCCTGCTCGTATTCCTTCAAAAAGCTTTCCGCTTCCTCGATATTTTTCCTGCCGATGGATGCAATCACCATCTGATACAGGATTCTTCTCGTTCTTGATTTTTTATATACTCTATAAAGCAGTTCCATGGCTTCATCATATCGTTCATTTTGAATATATATCTCCGCAAAAAGAGTCAGGTCCGCTATATTTTTTATCTTTTTTAATATCATGGTGTCTATTATCTTCTGAGCCGCATCAAAATCGCCTTCCTGCGCTCTTCTTCTAATCTCTTCTGTCTTAACGATATTTTCATAGCTTCCCATCACTTTTCCTCCTTATCAATAATTCCTTTCATGTAATCTTTTCCCTTGCTTCTATACTATCATTTGTCACCGGTTTGCACAAGCTATAAACCCCTGATTTTCTTGGAATAATTACAAAAAATGCCACAACGGAACATTTCTTTCTCCCTTGTGGCATAGATTTTTAATTCCTGTATATTTATTGGGTTTCCTTGTAATACTCCAACGTATCCACCAGCTCTTTTGTTAGTTCGATATTATCTTTTTGCAATAACCGGTATCTTCCCTCTATCTCTCTGACTTTCTTAAGGCGGTTTCTTTTGTATCTTGCATAGGCCTCATCAAAAATCGGCTGCCCGTTTAACTGCTCCCTGGTTTTCTTGGAAAAAGGACAATAGGTTGCCAAAAGCTCTCTGGCAATCTTATTTAATTTAATAGCACCTCTGGCTTCATAATTAATCCAGGTTTCATAGTCAATAACAAATATCTCTCTGCTGTTATTTCTTCCTTTTTGAATCTGCAGTTTGATTTTTTCCTTCTTATCCTCAGACAAATCCCTGTTCTTCTTGTAAAACTGAAGGTAATCCGAATATTCCGAGGTCAGAGATTTATGCTTGATATTATTCCAAGCCGTACCCTCTATGGTTCTACACATTTCCCATCTGAATCTGCCGCATGATTTGACGATATTCGCATACAGCTCACTTTCACAGAAAATCGGGAATATAAACCGTCCCGGACTGCTCCTTCTTTTTCCCGTGATATCCTGCCACATAATACTGTTGCTTCCCACGGCAGGCATTAATATTATATCCGGGTAAACTCTCTCTATGATATATTCCTTTTCTATCTTTTTCTCCGCATTCATATATAATATTTCACGGTCAAATACCGAATAGTCTATATCCAGCAGTCTGCCGAATGCTTCATTGATTATACTCGGGGTAATATAGGCTCTGTCCGGCTGGGATATGAAGGAATCCTTATGCAATACCGGAACAAAGGTGGTGATTTGTCCGCTTACAAGTTTGTTGGTATAGCGGAATAAATTCTGAATCTCATGGTCCAGCTTCTGCTCCATATTTGTAACAAGCTCTCTGACCTGGCTGTCCGTAATCTGTCCTTTCCCCTTCATCGTCAGGAGCACTTCATTATATTCCTGGTCAAATTCATTTTTGGAAGGCTCTTTTTTTCCTTCGTAGATTAATGTAAGCCATTCCTTAATGTTATACACCTTTATGTCCGTTGATGTTTCATCATCCTTCAAAAAGTACAGGTCTATCAGCTGCTCATTGGTAAGGAGCCTTTCATCAGCATATCCGTATTTTAGGAACATATCAATAATCCGGGGTACATTTTCATCATGATAGGCCTTCAAGAAAACATGCTTATACAACCCATAATAACCATCTGTAAGGCGTTTTCTAATCTTTCTTGCTCCGTCATCTGTAGAATATTTGTCCTTTAAATTAACAAAGTCCATCATCGCACTTTGAATTTTTCCGGACGCATCCTTATCTATTCCTGAATAGTTAATAATCTGCTGAAACGAATCGGAAAGCTCTGTAATAACCTTTTCCGAATCCTCTACCGAATATTTCAGATAGGTCTGTGCACTTATCTCCTTATCTCTGGTTCCGGTGTTGATAAGATGGTACGCTTCCTTCATGCGCTTATGATTTATAGCTATCCTGCTTCCCAGCCTGCTGTTAAAAAGAGCCTCTGTCCGGTTTATCTCTTCTATAATGCTGTCAAGAATATCCATAAGCTCGTCGCTATTGCCATCCGCATTCACAACTTCAATGGCATAGGCTGCAAGCAATCCAAAAAGAGACGTATCGCTTTCATCAATCAGGCACTCTGACATAAAGATAAGCTTCTGTGCATATTCCTTTAGAATATCATTTTGCTGATGAATTAACTCTATCTGTTCCTCCAGCTGGTATAAGGTAATGATATTGCTATAGGAATAAAGGCTTTTAACCGCATCCAAAGGAACTTTTATATATTCTTTATAATAATTTATTTTATTAAAATCGATATCTGCATAACCGGTAAACGGAGACAGCTCCCCAACCCATTCCGGCCTTATGACCTTATATCCTCTTCTTGAAGCGGATTCAAAGTAAAACTTATATTTATCTGCTAAAAAGTTATATAAGGCATGTCCTCTCTTTACGATGTCACGATAGCACTTATCCAGCTCGTTGATAATATTATTCATGGACATAATAAGAAATCCGTTGTAATCACTATTAATCGAAAGAATATTCTCCAAATCATCCATATGTTCTATGGCAAATACATAGATGATAAGGTCCTCCATCGCAGTATAAGTGCTCTGGTATCTTCCATGGGTAATATCGCTTACTGCAAGAAACGAACCTGAACCCATCATATACTTTGTTCCCTTATGATGAACTACGACATGACCTTTAATTACAAGTGCTATACTGGACAGCGGTTCTCCCTCCGTATAAATATTCGTCCCCTTTGGATATTGATTCACTGCATTCAAGTTCATATTCGGCTTCAATTTATTCTCTCCAGTTCATAGTAATTTGTCATTTGTACAGAATGATTATATACTATAAACTGGCTAATCGAAAGTCAATCTTTGTAATAAAGCCCTATAATAGTACGAAATTCTCATAAGATTGTCGAAAAAATAAGATAGCTGACATGCAGCTATCTTACTCTATATAAATTTATTCCGTGCATTCTGCTTCGAATGCTTGCCACAGGCGTTACCTCTACAGTTAACTCAGTCCAGGCACCCTTACGGCACACAGAAGCTTTCGCTTAGTGCTGCTCCATTCCTGACCTGACACGGTTCACGAATTTCTGTTGCGTAAGACCCAGACGTCAACATCACTTATAAAGGGCAGCCCCGCAGCAAGTCACCCTAGGCAGAATATCACCCCTGCTGTAGCGGATTGCAGGTACAGGGCACCGCTATCTCCCCGGCTGCACGGAAACTTTTTGACGATTATATGCTGGAACTGTATGCAACAGTATACGGCTTTTCAGCGTTTCTGTCAACCCTCAAGCTTTTCCATTTTGTCTTGGTTCTTCTCTGCTCTATTCCGGACACGAAGTTCCTCAAAAAAACACTGTAATATCCTTGTGCATTCTTCTTTAAGCACTCCGGTGGTTATCTCCACCCTGTGGTTAAACTCTTCCATCTGCAATAGATTTAGTATCGAGCCCCCGCACCCCGCTTTGGGATTCATGGTCCCTATAACCGCTCTTTTTATCCTTGCCTGGACGATGGCTCCCGAGCACATCTGACAAGGCTCCAGTGTAATATATATCGTGCAGTCCTCCAGCCGCCAATCACCCATGATTTTGCTCGCTCTGCTAATTGCGGCCAGCTCGGCGTGGGCAAGCGTCGTCTTGTCGGTATTCCTTCTATTATAGCCTCTGCCGATAATTTTATCCTGATATACAATGACACAGCCAATCGGCACCTCACCCCGCTTATAGGCCCGTTTTGCCTGCTTTAGTGCTTCCTTCATATATTTTTCATCCGTCATCCTACAGCTTTCTTTCGTTATCTCACAATTTTCTTTTGCCATACCACAACTTCCTTTTCTATAGACCTATCATAAAAAATCTGATATATTAATCTTATCTCACAGTATACATATACACACGGATAAGTGCAACGTAAAATCTGCTTATCCCGCACTCTGCCATCAGAATGGAGAATGAACATGCATATTCATGGTTTTAATAAATCTACCCTTTTAGACTATCCAAAGCATCTGGCTGCCACCATTTTTTTAGGCGGCTGTAACATGCGATGCCCATTTTGTCATAATGCCTCTTTGGTGCTGCGTCCCAATACCCAGCCCGTTATACCCGCAGAAGATGTTCTGTCTTATCTCAATAAAAGAAAAAACATCCTTGAGGGTGTATGTATTACAGGGGGCGAGCCCACCTTATATCCGGACCTTCCCTTGTTCATCCGTCAAATTAAAGAAATCGGACTAAAGGTTAAGCTTGATACGAACGGCACAAATCCTTCAATGATGAAGGATTTGGCGGATAACAGGCTAATTGATTATGTGGCGATGGACATTAAAAATTCAAAAGAAAAATATAAGCTTACAGCAGGAAATAAGGATATCTCCATGGATAAAATCGAGAAGAGCGTATCCTTACTTCTTTCCGGAATCGTTGATTATGAGTTTCGTACCACGGTTGTAAACGAGCTGCATACGGCGCAGGATATGGATGCCATCGGACAGTGGATTCAAAGTGCCAGAGCATATTATCTCCAAGCTTATCTTGATTCCAATGATGTTATCTCGCCCGGCTTTACCGGCCCTGCAAAGAAAACCTTACTTTCATATAAGGAGCTTTTATCCCCTTACATAGAGCATGTCGATATCCGAGGCATTGATTAAATAAGATATCAGAATTTAACCTCTATATACCAGTATCCGAAATCTCCTTGTTTAAGCTCCTTGTTTTTTATACCCTTAAAGTTTTCAAATCCAAACATTTTTGCCATAAACCGTTCTCTATTATGGAATATACCCGGTACGCCAAGGATGTAGCGGCACCCGTGACGAGTTGCTATTTCTGCAAAAATCAGGTGATGGTAACAATAGTAGCCATGAAGCAGAAAGCTGTTATTATTGAGAATTCTTATATCGGACGGCAGCGTTGCTACATCCTTTGGCTCTATCTTAACACATCTCGAAATCTCATTATCTTCAAATGGATATATCCTCGGATATTCCTCCAGCATTCTTGAAACAATCAGATTTCCTTTCAAAGAACGGTCCGCTTCTCCAGGTTCCTGTTCTTTTTGTCCTCCCTCTTTCTGTTCCCGCTCTTTCCATTCTATTTCTTTACGCTCCCACTCTTTTCGTTCTCTCTCTTTCTGTTCTTGTTCTCTCCGCTCTTGTTCTTTTCGTTCCCATTCCTTCCATTCTGCTTCTTTACGCTCCCGTTCCCTCTGCTGCGCATCTCTTCGTTCCCGTTCTTTACGCTCCGCTTCTTTCCGTTCCCATTCCTTCCGCTCCGCTTCTTTTCTGTCTCGGTCTCTCTGTTCTCTTTCCCACTTCTCTTGTTCTTTCCATTTTACTTCTTTTAATTCATCCGGATTTATGGCCGCCTGAATTTTTTCATCCGGTGACGGAATATCTTTTTGTGCCGTATCTGTTTCATACTGCTTATATTTTTCTACTAATTCCCATGGATTTGATGCCATATTCGAATAATACGATGTCACATCCTCTTTCATGGTCCATCTTCCGGGAAGCTTATATATCGGGCTGTTCATCTGCCCCGGCCGTGCTGCCCTTGCTGCTGCAAGCCTTTCCCTGAGCTCTTTTTCCAGCATATCGGAAGCTTCGAATACATGGGCCGTATCCGGTTCATTCTCTCCCGATTCAAAGGCCGTCTGTTGCTCCTCTTTTTCCCCTGCTATGTCTACATCAAATTCCTGCCGCCTGTCTGAATCGGCTGCCGCCACCTCCTGCTCATTTTTAACAGCTTTGTCGGCAGATGCTTTCTTACGCTCCGGATTCAGCGATTCTAAGACCTCTTCCAGAACAACCGGTTTGTCATCCCACTCGGTGGCATAGAACACCCCGGAATTTAAAAACAGGAGAATCCCTCCCACGCCGGAAAACTTATAGCCTGAATCCATTACATTGTTTTCATTGGTACTGAGTCTGCTGTCCATCACCTGGTTTCGTACCGTGCAGTCTCCCAAATAAACCAGGTCCATCTCATCCTCCGGCCTGTGAATCAGATAGGTTGGAAATATTCCTTCCGGCAAGCCTGTCAGCTGCATATGTATTGTGATTTTGCATTCACCGTTTCTTATCTCCACCCGGGCATAGCCCACATTCTTTTTCTTAACCCCATGTTCGTATTCATACATATAGGATACGAATCTTTTATAATCAGCCAAATTACCACGCTCCCTTGCTTATCCATAATGACTTGGGTTGTTTCATGATTCTATTCAATATATTCCATGGAAACGGTCATTATGCCAAACCATGCCCTTTCTTATCATTTCGGATGGAGCGGCCTAAAATCAGGCTCTATAATTAATGAGGCTGTTTTCTCCTGCACAGATTCCATGCATGATATAAACAACCTCATCCTATTACACATTATATAATTGATATATATTTCTTATTGTATCTGGCTGTGAAACTCCTGCAGCGAATGAACGCCCGCCGCCTTATTGATTTTAATCTCTTTAATCCCTTCGATTGTTGCCCTTGCCGCTGCCATGGTGGTGACATAGCTGATTCTTCCCTTAATCGCCGCCTTTCGGATATAGCTGTCATCATCGGCACTCTTTTTATCAATCGGAGTATTCACGATAATATCAATCTGTCCGTTCGTCACAGCATCCAGTATATCCGGTCTGCCCTTGCCCAGCTTATGAATCTTCTTTGCCGGAATACCATTCTCAACAATCCTATTATAGGTTCCCCCTGTTGCCAGGATATTGAATCCGCAGTCTGCAAATCCCCTTGCCACCTCAACCAGCTCTCCTTTATCCCTGTCGCTGACACTTATCAGCACGGTTCCTGATAACGGAAGTTTATGATTGGTTGCCTCCTGTGCTTTATAGAAGGCTTCTCCGAAGGTCTGGGCCAGTCCCAGCACCTCTCCTGTGGAGCGCATCTCCGGACCCAGTACCGGGTCAACCTCCGGAAACATATTAAACGGAAATACGGCTTCCTTCACACCGTAGTGTGTAAACCGGCTCTCCTTCAAATCCGCTACCGGAGAAGGCTTTCCTGTAAATTCACTGACCATAATCTCTGTAGCCAGCCTTACCATCTGTATATTGCATACCTTTGAAACCAGGGGAACGGTTCGGGATGCTCTGGGATTCGCCTCCAGTACATATACAACCCCTTCCTCTATGGCATATTGCATGTTCATAAGGCCGCAGACCTTCATTTCCTTCGCAATCTTAACCGTATAATCCTTAATGGTCTCCAAGTTCTCCTTCCTGATATGCATGGACGGGATAACACATGCCGAGTCTCCGGAATGGATTCCTGCCAGCTCGATATGCTCCATAACCGCCGGAACAAATGCCTGTGTTCCGTCACTGATGGCATCCGCCTCACACTCCAGTGCATTATGAAGGAAACGGTCAATCAGAATCGGGCGGTCCGGCGTGACTCCTACGGCTGCCTCCATATATACCTTAAGGCTCTCATCATCATGAACAATCTCCATGCCGCGGCCTCCAAGAACATAGGAAGGGCGAACCATAACCGGATATCCGATTCGATTGGCAATTTGCAGCGCTTCACTTACATTGACCGCCATACCCGCCTCCGGCATAGGTATCTCCAGCTTGTCCATAATCTCACGGAACCGGTCTCTGTCCTCCGCCAAATCAATTGTCTCCGGCGTGGTACCAAGAATATTGACACCGTTCTCCTTTAATTCCTGTGCCAGATTAAGAGGGGTCTGCCCTCCGAACTGGGCAATCACGCCGAGAGGCTTTTCCTTCTCATAGATACTTAATACATCCTCTATCGTAAGCGGCTCAAAATACAGCTTATCGGAGGTATCATAATCGGTTGATACCGTCTCCGGATTGCAGTTTATGATAATCGTCTCAATACCCAGGTCCCTGAGTGCAAATGCGGCATGGACACAGCAGTAATCGAATTCAATACCCTGTCCGATACGGTTCGGCCCGCCTCCGAGAATCATAACCTTCTTATTCCCGGAAACCGGTACGGTATCCTCCTTCATATGATAGGAGGAATAGTAGTATTTCGCATCTTCTGTACCGCTGACATGAATGCCATCCCATACGGCTTTAATTCCCGCCTCATACCGGGCTTTTCTTATTTTACTCTCATCCACCATAAGAAGCCGGCTTAAATATTTATCTGAAAAACCATTCTGCTTGGCCTGTCTTAATACCTCAGCCGGAGGAATTTGCCCATGATATAATCGTAAGGCCGCCTCTTCCTCCGCCAATTCCTTCATCTGCTCAATAAAATACCGCTTGATTTTTGTTAATTCATACAGCGCTTCTACGGTTGCTCCCTTTTTAAGCGCTTCATACATGATAAACTGGCGTTCACTGGTGGCAATATGAAGCATATCAAGCAGCTCTCCCTTTGTCTTTGCCTCAAGCTCTTTCATCATGCCAAGACCGAAACGGCCGGTTTCCAAGCTGCGGATTGCCTTTTGAAAGGCTTCCTTGTAGGTTTTTCCTATACTCATTACCTCTCCGACAGCCTTCATCTGGGTTCCCAGCTTATCCTGGGCCCCTTTAAACTTTTCAAATGCCCAGCGGGCAAACTTTATGACCAGATAGTCCCCGTCGGGAACGTATTTATCTAGGGTACCGTATTTGCCGCAGGGAATTTCACTCAGATTAAGTCCTGCTGCAAGCATGGCGGAAATCAGCGCGATAGGAAATCCCGTAGCTTTAGAAGCCAGGGCTGAGGAACGAGAGGTTCTGGGATTTATCTCAATTACACAGATTCTTCCGGTGGCAGGGTCGTGAGCAAATTGTACGTTCGTACCGCCGATTACCTGAATGGAATCCACAATCTTATATGCCTGCTCCTGCAATCTGTCCTGAAGCTCCTTGGAAATCGTCAGCATAGGGGCACAGCAGAAGGAATCTCCTGTGTGAACTCCCAGTGGGTCTATGTTCTCTATAAAGCATACGGTTATCATCTTGCCTGTCGCATCCCGTACCACCTCCAGCTCCAGCTCGTCCCATCCCAGTATGGATTCCTCTACCAGCACCTGGCCTACCAGACTTGCCTGAAGTCCTCTGGCAACTACGGTTTTTAGCTCGTCTACGTTATATACAAGACCTCCGCCTGCACCACCCATCGTATAGGCAGGGCGGATTACTACCGGATAGGACAGCCTTTCAGCAATAGCCAGAGCCTCTTCAACGGTATAGGCAACTTCACTTCTTGCCATATCTATTCCCAGAGAATTCATTGTCTTTTTAAATTCAACCCTGTCCTCTCCCCGCTCGATGGCATCAACCTGAACACCGATTACCTTTACATTGTATTTTTCTAAAACGCCTGCCTTATCCAGCTCTGAACATAAATTTAGGCCGGATTGCCCGCCAAGATTTGGCAGAAGTGCATCAGGCCGTTCTTTTTCAATTATATGGGTCAGTCTCTCTACGTTTAAAGGTTCAATATAGGTTATATCTGCCGTCGCTGTATCCGTCATGATTGTTGCGGGATTTGAATTTACAAGAATAATTTTATACCCCAAATTTCTAAGGGCTTTGCATGCCTGTGTACCCGAATAATCGAATTCACATGCCTGTCCGATTACGATTGGTCCCGAACCTATTATTAACACCTTATGGATATCCGTCCGCTTACTCATATAAATAACCTCACCTTTCTTTGATTGCTTCCTTTTGCTGCCGGTTTCATAATAAAAATAGGCAAAAAAAATTTGTATTTTTTCTTTTCTGACCCACTTTTATTTGCTCACACAATACAAGCGACTTGCTGCCTGTAAATCTTTCTATCTATATTAATTGAAACTTTATAATTATGCAACTACTATTTTATTATTATATATAATTTTTTTATTGCAGAATACAGTATAAAGATTAAAGCAGCCCTTCAAATATTATTGAATTCCTATAATCCTTTATTCTAAAGACTTTGGAGCGATTTTACAATGTAAATATCAATAAGAGCGGGAGCTTTGTTGCATTATTAAAGAAAATAGTTTAAAGTCGTTACGTAAAGCGGTTGAGCAATGGTTATTTTTTATGAATGATAATTAACAGATATTCAGTTGTTAGAAGTGCTGGTTCTTGATACGATTAGCCTGACAAATCCCTAATTGATAGAATATTAAATGGAGGTAAATTTAATGAACATAGGTGATGTAATACGGAAGTATCGAAAAAGGAAAAATATGACCCAGGAACAAATGGCAAATTATTTAGGAGTAACCGCTCCCGCAGTAAACAAATGGGAAAACGGAAATTCTTTTCCGGACATAACATTATTGTCACCGATAGCCAGACTATTGGATATATCTCTCGATACGCTTTTGTCTTTTCATGAAACACTAACTGAGGAGGAGATAAATAATATCGTAACTGAGATTGATTTTAAGCTTAGAAACGAAACATATGAAGAAGCATTCAATTTTGCAAAGCTCAAGATTAAGAGCTATCCTAGCTGCTATCCGTTAATTTGGCAATTAGCACTAATTTTAGATGGATGGAGATTGGCAAATGATATTTTAGATAAGGATAATTATGAAGACTATATTTACAACTGCTATATACGTGCTTTAGGAAGTGAAAACGAGAAAATTAGAACAGCAGCAGCTGATTCTCTATACGGCTTCCACATAAGAAAAGAAGAATATGAAAAAGCTGAAGAGTATCTGGAGTATTTCTCGAATCAGAATCCTTTAAGGAAACAAAAGCAAGCCTACATCTACAGTAAAACAAATAGATTAGATGAAGCTTATAAGACTTATGAACAGCTGCTATTTTCAGGCTATCAAACAATGAATATGGTATTGGCTCACTTGTATATGCTGGCACAACACGAGCGTGATACAGACAAGGCTCATATGTTGATTGAAAAGCAATGTCAATTGGCAAAGATACTAGAAATGGGCGAATATCAAGCAATTGCCCCTAGACTTGATTTGGTTACATCCGAACAAGATGTCGATATGACAATAGACACCATGGAAAAAATGATAGAGAGCATTGATACATTAGATGGATTTACAAAATCACCTTTATATCAACATCTTGACTTTAAGAAGCTGGACAAAAAATTTATTGAGCAATTACGCAATAATTTAATAACACTATTTAGAGATGAAGATTTATACTGCTATATGAAAAACAATCAGAGATGGGAAAATTCAACTTATAAATGGAATAAAACCACTCGATAATTTCTTTCAAGACCCTGTTTAGTTGATATAAAAAAGTTTAAAGTGACTGTAATTTAGGGAACAACGACCTCGGACGATACCTTCGTACCTTCGAGGTCATCTATGGCATACGGAAAGATGATTTGCAATCCCTATAAATTGCTCCAATGTCAAGGCCTCTCCCCTTATATCTGCGGACAAGCCTGCTGCCTCTAACGCCTCTGCTATTTTGTCCTTGCTAAAGGATAATCCCTCAAAATTATAGATGCCGTTTACCAGCGTCTTTCTTCTCTGGTTAAAGGATGCGCGGATTAATAAGAACAAAAGAGCCTCATCCTTCACAGGGTAAAGGGGATTTTCATAGGGGGTCAGGTTTATAACTGCGGAGCCGACCTTTGGCCGGGGCATAAAGCAGTTGGGAGGTACGTTTGCAGCAATATAAGGTCTGGCATAATACTGTACCGCAAGAGACAATGCGCCGTAATCCTTTGAACCGGGCACTGCCTGTATACGGTCTGCCACTTCCTTCTGTATCATAATGGTTACATTCGCAAGGGGTACATGCTTTTCAAACAGCTCCATTATAATCGGTGTCGTAATATAGTACGGAAGATTCGCAACAACCTTGATGGGCTTATTGTTATTATGTTCTTTCACAAGGGCTGCAATATCAACCTTAAGAATATCCTCGTTTAATACCTTAACATTATCATACCCGGATAAGGTTTCATCCAAAATGGGAATCAGCATTTTGTCTATTTCCACCGCCAGAACCTCTCTGGCATTCTCACACAGATACTGCGTAAGGGTTCCGATTCCCGGACCGATTTCAAGAACAAAATCCTCCTTATTAATATCGGCTGCCCGTACAATCTTTTCGAGTACATGGGTATCAATCAGAAAGTTCTGTCCGAATTTTTTTCGGAACACAAAGCTGTATTTGTTCAGTATCTTGGTTGTATTCTTAGGATTTCCTAGCGTCCCCATTCTATATCCTTTCATTCTTAAAATACAGCCTTTTGGCATTCTCGTTGGTAATCCGAACGACTGTATCATAATCTGTATTCTTGATTCTGGCTATTTCCCTTACTATATACGGCAGGTACAGAGAGCTGTTTCGTTTTCCCCTGAACGGTACCGGTGCCAGATACGGGCAATCCGTCTCAAGTACCAATTGCTCCAGGGGAGCAAATTCTACGACCTCTTTTAACTTCTTTCCGTTGGTAAAGGTCACAACCCCGCCGATACCCAGATAAAAGCCCATATTAAGATACTGGCTGGCCTGCTCCACACCGTAGCCGAAGCAGTGAAGAATTGCACCAATATCCGTGACACCGGCCTCCTTCATCATGTTAAAGGTATCATTGGCAGCGTCCCTGCTATGAATTACCAAGGCCTTTCCTACTTCCTTTGCCATCTCCATCTGTCTGGCAAACCAAATCTTTTGCGTCTCCCTGTCCGGTGTATCCCAGTAATAATCAAGGCCAATTTCTCCCACGGCCACGACCTTGGGATGCCTTGCTTTTTCCTTTAGCCATGTAAGGCGCTCTTCATCCATCGACATGGAATCTCCCGGATGAATCCCTACGGCTGCATAGATATATTCATAGGCCTCTGCCAAACCGATAGACTGGTCTACGGTCTTTATTCCCGAGCTGATATTTACTGCGTATTCTATGTTGTTATTCGGAAGGCTTTTTAGCAGTTCCTCCCTGTCTTCATCAAATGCCTCATCCTCATAATGGGCATGGGTTTCAAATATCATGATTTAACCTCATTTTCTAAAGCTTATTTCTTCTGTTCATGTGCCTCGTTTATTATACAACAGCTTATCCATTTAGACAATATTATGCTCCTGATTTAAAAATGCTAGCAATTGCCCCGATAAACGTATTTAAGATTCTTACGGGCGATGTCAGCCAACCGGTATACTGTCTTAACAGCCGTTGCCTCCCTGTCCTGCATCTTCCACATGGGAAAAAACCGGGATATATGAAGGGGAATCTCCGGGCTGATACCGGATAGCCAGCCGGACAAGGCTTCCATTTCTTCTACGCTGTCATTTTCACCGGGAATGATTAAGGTGGTAACCTCAACATGACAATGTTTTGCCGCTGTTTTTATGGTATTCTTAACGGTTTCCAAATCTCCCTTGAGCTTTTTATAAAATTCCTCTGAGAAGCCCTTTAAATCAATATTGAAGGCATCAATTACCGGAAGCAGTTTTCGAAGGGGCTCTTCGCATATAAAGCCGTTGGTTACAACTACATTCTTAAGGCCTCTTTTCCTGGCAAGCTCACTGCAATCCTGAACAAACTCATACCCTATCAGGGGTTCATTATAGGTATAAGCAATTCCGATATTGCCTCGGTCCTTCAGCTCATAAGCCTGTCTGACCAGTCTGTCACCAGTTGTATTGCCATAGTCTGCCTCCGCTCCTTTAACCATGGCGATATCATGGTTTTGGCAAAATGGGCACCGTAAATTGCAGCCGTAGCTTCCGACAGAAAGTATCTTACTGCCGGGATAAAAATGATACAACGGCTTTTTTTCTATCGGGTCTAGCGCCATGGCAGTGATTTTTCCGTAATTCTCACTGACGGCCTTGCCGTCTTTGCAGATTCTTCCCCGGCAAAATCCCAGCTCTCCCTCTTGCAGTTTGCAATGATGGGGACATATGTTGCATACGGTATTCAATCGTACAATCCCTCCATTCGGGTTTATTTCAGTGGTGCCTTACTACCTCGAACCGCTCCAGCTTTACATCTTCATTGTCATATATCCCTGCTTTTTTTCTTGCGATGGATACCTGCTTCTCTACGGTATCTATCCCCTCCAGATTCGGAAGGAGCAGTCCTCTTTTTCTTCCCGCACTGACAATAATACCATACCGCTTTACGTCAAGCTCCTCTATAGAGACTATCTTCTCCGATTCAGACAGCACATCCACACTATAGACCAGCTCATAAAGCTCCTCCTCGCTGACAGGAGGAAAACGGAGGTCTTCCATTCCTGCACTTACGGCATTTCGAAGTATCTCTTCTGCAATGCTGTCCGTAACAGGTGCTATGGTTCCGATGCATCCTCTCAGCTGTCCGTGCTTTTTCAGAGATACGAATACGCCTGCCCTTTTATTCTTCATTTCCCCGGGAATATCCTCCGGCAGCTTTGCAGCTTTCCCCGTCTTAACATAAGTCTCCAGGGACAGCCTGGCAAGACCTACATAAGCGTCTTCAAGCTTTTGCTTCTCCCTTGCCAGTCTTTTTTGTTCCTCCTGAAACAGAATATCAAAATGCCTCTTGTCATCCTCTCCGGCTATCCTATAAGTACAAATTCCATATCCCACACCAAAGGTTCCCTCATAGGATAAGAATTCAGGCTCGACTTTAAGGCCGCTTAACGCACCGGCCATGATAATAAAAGATTTCAGTCCGCATTCCGCTGCTGCTTCACAAAAGTCCGGAGAAAAGGTCATAAAGCTCAAGAAGTCTCCCTTTTCCATCGCCTCGGTAACCTGCTTATCGAACCTGGGACCCTCTTTTGAAAAGCCGTAAGGGCCATCCTCTTTAAGCTTATGGGACAAATCGCCGCTTGCCACAAAGACAATTCTTCTGTTCAGCTTGTCCGCCGTATCCTTAACGCATCTTCCCAGCCGGTAATGCTCCGTAACAGAAAGTCCTGACAGTCCAATCCGCACCAACTCATAGTCTTTATAATATTTATTTATAAAGTATAAGGGAACCATCGTGCCGTGGTCCAACCGGGGCTCCTTCTCTCCAAGGGTTCCCGCTTCTATCTGCCTTCTCTCCGCCAAGGCCTCCAGCTTTTCAACGAACTCCTCATCATATTTTGCAGCAAAGGATACATTCCTTGCCCCAAACCGTCTGAAATCTCCTTTTGCGCCTGACCCCGGAGAAATATGAAAATAATCCGAATACATCATCGAATGGGGCGTTGTTATGATGATTGTATCCGGTTTCAGCCCTGCTATCTGCCTGGCAACCTCATGGTAGCTGTCAATCGTCTTTTCAATTTTCTTTTCCTCTCCCCCTCCGATTTCAGGAATGATAAGGGGCGGATGAGGAACAATAAAAGCACCTAATATAGCCATGGTTATCCATCCTTTCCGGTACATACTTGTCCCGTTCATAAGTATTATTATATTAAATTTTACCCCTTTTTATAGCAATATGCAAGAAGGCGGCATCTTTCCTGATTTGCCGCCCTGAAAACACGATTAAATCCATTCATACATTAAAATACCAGATTCGTTATGATTACGCTGACAATGGTGCCGGTCAGGGTTGCAACAAGGGCTCCCACCAGGGTATAGCGGGATTTTTTTACTCCTGCTGCCATAAAATACACCGCCATTGTATAGAAGATTGTCTCCGTACTGCTAAGGATAATGGATGCCAGCCTCCCCAGATAAGAGTCCGGTCCGTATTCTTTGAAGATATCCAGAAGCAGACTGGTGGCTGCCGATGAAGAGAACATTTTAACCAGAACCACCGGCAAAATCTCCGAAGGAAAATGCACAATATCCGTAAAAGGCTTTAAAAGCGTTGATAATAGGTCCAGGGCTCCTGATGCCCGCAGGATTCCTATGGCAACCATAAGGCCGATAAGTGTGGGCAGTATCTCCAAAACTACCTTGAAGCCGTCCTTCGCCCCCTTTATAAACTCATCATAAATCGGAGCTCTCATAAGTAATCCCATACCTATTATGTAGAAGAATATAAAAGGCATTATGTAATCGGATACATAGATAATAAAGTTCACAACAATCCCCATCCCTTCAATATACTGTGCCAATAAATCATATATTTATTCCTGATTATCTGTTCCCGCTTTATCTGTGCCTGCTTTTTCTGCTGCTGATTTTTCTTGCCGCTGTAGCAAATATCACTCCGGCTAAGGTGGATATACACGTGGCTATAATGCCTGCCATAAGAATTTCAGCCGGATTAACGGAGCCGTACTGGCTCCTGTATGCAATGATATTTACAGGTATTAATTGAAGCGAGGATATGTTCACAATTAAAAGGGTACACATATCACAGCTTGCCAGCTCCGAATCCTTATTCAGCTTTTTAAGCTCTTTCATGGCCATTAATCCCATCGGGGTGGCCGCCCAGCCAAGTCCCAGTATATTCGCAATCATATTTGATGCAATGTACTCATTTACCACATGGTCTCTCGGAATATCCGGAAACAGGAACCGTATAACCGGCCGCAATCCCCTGGTAAACGATGCCGTCAGGCCGCATTTTTTTGCAACTTGCATCATTCCTGTCCACATCGCCATTATACCTACCATCGATATGCATAATGTAACAGCCTCCTTCGAGGAATTAATTGCAGCATTTCCAATTTCCGCAATATTCCCCTTCAGTATTCCGATTATAATTCCGATAACAATCATAAATCCCCATAAATAATTCAGCATTGCATAGCCACCTTTAAATATTCTACTGATAAACTATATTATAGGAATTAAAAGCATATTCCTATAATCAAGATTAGCGGCGCAAACCCGGCGCCTTTTATCGAAAGTTATTTTATAACTTCCGATAAGCCATATTATAGGAATTAAAAGCATATTCCTATAATCAAGATTAACGGCGCGAACCCAGCGAAAAGATGTCCTTTTATTGCTTATTTAGAGGGATTTATATTTCTTTTACATTAATTGCTTAAATTGTGCTATGTTTTGACAATTTTTTTAGTTGACATTAATTTCAAACTGTGGTATCGTATATAAATACTATATACAGAATATGTAAGCCTATTGTAATTCGTACAAGGGCGAGTATATAGTCTATCCCCATTATACCCTAGAAAAGGAGGTCAGTTTATGAAAGGCACAGGAATTGTAAGAAGACTCGACGAACTGGGAAGAATCACCCTTCCTATCGAGCTGAGAAGAACGTTGGATGTGGGTGAAAGAGACCCGCTGGAGATTTATGTTGATGAAGGAAAGATTATCCTTCAGAAATATGAGCCTACTGATATTTTTACAGGCAGTAAGGAAAATCTTATCGAATTTCACGAGAAGAAAATCTCCAAAGACACCATTAAGGAACTGGCAATATTAGCCGGACTTATTGCTGAATAGTCTACATAGTCATAACCGGGGTGCCAAAAGCCATGATAACATCATCGCTTTTGACACCCCGGTTACGTTTATGGATATGTTCATATTATTTCTTAAATTTCACTGCAAACTTCGTACCCTGTTTAATGCTATAATATTCTCCGGTCGGTTCATTATTAAGGTATATCTCTCCTATTACATACTCATCCGGTCTTTTTGCAGGGAGTTCCTGTCCGTTCTCATCCAAATACGTCACCGGAACCCCGTCTCTTGCCAGATAATAAACCTTTCCCTTTTCTTCATCCCCTTCATAGAAGGTCTTATACATGGTGCCGCTTTCCAAACCATATACAAACTCACCGCTGGTCTCTGTAATTTTCCGATGCCAGCTCCCGTTCCCATCTCTTTCAAGAATTTCTTCTCCGGTCTTTCCCATTCCATTCGGCATATCCAGATTCCATTCGCCCTGATAGTAATACCATTTGTAATTTTTTTCATCATCATTCAATACGAACTGAATGCCAATCCCTTCCTTCATCTTGTCTTTAAAACCGCCTGCATAGACATTGCTTTTATCGGATATCATGATTCCGTATCCCATCATCAGGTTCATATTGCCGGAAGGGCTATAGTAAAGAGGCGCCGCCTCTGCTATCACATCAACAAAAAAACTATCCTCCATTGTATTTATTACGGCTTCTATATCCGCCACGCTAAGAGCTGCATAAAGTTCATTCAAAACCCTCTCTTTTTCTCTTCTCTGGGCGATCAATTCATTCGCTTCATTTAAGAGTTCACTGGAAGCATCACTATGATTGCTTCTTAAATAATTCTGGAGAAGGGCCTTGGCCGAATCATAGTCCTTCATGGTAATATAAAGCCCGGCCATCTGGTTATATGCCGTATCTCTTCCCGGTATAAGCCATATGGCTTCATTATACTTTTTAAATGCTTCTTCGTAATTCTCCTGAAAGACATATTCCGAAGCACTCTCAAGGATTTCATTATATTTTACATCCTTAAGGCTGGCTTCCACCTTATTCATCATTTCATTCAGCTTCTCTGATTCCGTTAAGGCTAGCCCATCCTGTATTTCTTCCTTTGCCAAATCATATTTTTCCATTGCCATATAGGATTCTACTATTTTTAGATAGGGAATATCCGACCTGCTTTTAACCTGCTTTGCCTTCTCGTATTCATCAATGGCCTTGTTATATTCTCCGTTGGAATAATAGGTATCTCCAAAGGATATTAATTGATAAAAGCCATAGTCTGTCTTTCTGGCGGTTATCTCCTCAATCTTTTCTTTAACAGCCGTCGTTTTTTGGGCCTCATAGATGCTTCTTAAAACCTCAAGGGCTTTATCATAATTATGGATTTCACTGTAGGCTTCGGCCAGGCCTATGGATAAAAACTCCTTGTCACCATATTTCATCGACATGGCCTTTTGATAGGACTCGATTGCATTCTCGAAGCTTCCTGCCTCCAGATATTTCTGTGCCATTACCACCTGCTCGTCATATTTTTTTCTTGTCCTGTAGATACTATAGATAGATATGGCAACCAGTAAAATTATAAAGATAAATACAATCAGTATCCATTTTATCTTCTTCCAGTGTACTATTCGATTAAGCATTGATACACCTCCCGCTTACTGATTCCCCGGTCTTTTGCCACCGCTTTCATAGCCTCTTTTTTATCGAGTCCCTGCTCGGTATATATCTTCATGTGTTCAGGAATGGCTATCTCCTCCCAGCGGCTCTTCTTTTCTATTTCCTGCTCCTCATAGGACCTTCCTTCAATAATCAGTACATATTCCCCTTTTGGCTCTGTGCTGTCATAAGTGGCCATTGCAGCATCCAGCGTTGTTCTCCATATGGTTTCATGAATTTTTGTAAGCTCCCTGACAACCGTAACAGCCCGGTTACCTAAGGTGCCGTATAGCTCCTTCAGGGTCTTTTTAAGCCTGTGGGGGGCCTCATACAGAATAATTGTCCGGGTATCATTCGCAATCTCGGCAAGTATCTGCTGCCTTTCCTTCTTATCTGAAGGAAGAAAGGCTTCAAATACAAACCTTCTTGTAGAAAGACCGGATAGGGTAAGTCCGGTAATCAGGGCACAGGGTCCCGGAAGAGAGGTGATTTCAATTCCGGCTTCATATGCCTGCTTAACGATTTCCTCACCCGGGTCGGAAATTGCCGGTGTTCCTGCGTCCGTAATAAGGGCAATGTTCTTGCCCTCTGTCAGCTGCCCGACCAGATATCTTGCCTTATCTACCTTATTATGTTCATGATAGCTCGTCATCGGTGTCTTGATTTCATAATGATTTAACAGCTTTATGCTATGCCTTGTATCCTCCGCAGCAATTAAATCCACCTCTTTCAGCGTCCTTACAACCCTGAAGGTTATGTCCTCAAGATTTCCGATGGGCGTTGCACACAGATATAATTTGCCTGACATCTTTTTATGCCTTTCCCGGATTTTATTCATCCCGTTAATCTTTTTCATATCACTGCATCTTAATGATTGTAACCATATATCTCAAGTATTTCATCCGTATAGGTGCCCGGCTCCTTATATACAATTAAAGGAGCTTCCATTACGAGGTTTTTGCCTCCGCCCTTAACACATTCTACAAGAATCATATTCGGTTCCTTGTCAATGTACGGATAAACCAGCCTCATTCTCTTTGCCTCCAGCTTATGCCTGGAGCATGTATTCATAATCTCTACCAATCGAAACGGTCTGTGAACCATATAAAATCTGCCGCTCTGCTTTAATGTCCCGGCAGCCTCACGAATCACATCCTCCAGATTACAGAGTATCTCATGCCTCGCTATCGCCCTTGAAGGGTCCTTATTGATGATACCATGGCTATGATTCATATAGGGCGGATTACTTGTAACAACATCAAAGGAAGCCACTCCAAATAGCTTAGAGGCCTCCTTGATATCTCCGTCCACAATATCAATTTTATCTTCCAGTTTGTTCAGCCTGACACTTCGTCTGGCCATATCCGCACTTGTTTCCTGTATCTCCAGCCCGGTAAAGTGCCCTCCTAAGGTCTTTGCCTCCAGAAGTATCGGTATAATTCCGGTTCCCGTACCAAGGTCAAGTACCCTTTCACCCGAAAGTACCCTAACGAACCCCGATAACAATACCGCATCCATTCCAAAGCAAAATTGCTCTGTATTTTGAATTATTTTATAATTATTTCTGTGAAGCTCATCCAATCTTTCTCCGGGCTTTAATAATCCGTTTGAACTATCCATACTATTCGTCATCCAAAAGGGATTTGCCTTCCTTTTTCTCCAGAAGCTCCAGCTCCCTTAATTCTTCATCCTCTATATTCACTCTGTCTCTCTTTTTCTTTGGTCTGAAAATCAAATCCTCTACCTTATATTCGCGGACTTCCTTTTCGTCATTATCCAAGGTGACAATAATCTTGACAAGCTGCTTTAATACACTGACGCTCTGAACCTCACCCTTTAGATGGTCCTTCGTGTGTACAAAATCTCCCACATCCGGAAGCTTTGCATTCAGCTCCTCGTAGGCCTCCTGCTCATTCTTTAAGCAGCACATTAGCCGGCCGCATACACCGGATATTTTTGTGGGGTTAAGGGAAAGATTCTGCTCCTTTGCCATCTTAATCGATACCGGTGCGAATTCCGATAAATGGGTATTGCAGCAGAGTGTCCTTCCGCAGATTCCGATTCCTCCGACAATTTTCGTCTCGTCTCTGACGCCAATCTGTCTAAGCTCAATTCGGGTCTTAAAGACCGATGCCAAATCCTTTACCAATTCCCTGAAATCGATTCTTCCGTCTGCGGTAAAATAAAACAGCACCTTGTTGTTATCAAATGTATATTCCGAATCAATAAGCTTCATCTCAAGACCGTGCTTTCTAATCTTTTCAAGACAAATCTGGAAAGCCTCTTTTTCTTTTTCCTTATTCTTTCGTTCGGTCTTGTCATCCTCGGCTGTCGCCTGGCGGATAACCGGCTTCAGGGGCTGGATGATTTTATCGTCCTCCACCTGTCTAAAGCCCAGTACGACCGTACCGTATTCTATCCCTCTTGCTGTTTCGACAATCACATTGTCTCCCTGCTTTATATCAAATCCTGCCGGGTCAAAATAATAGATTTTCCCTGCACTTCGGAATCTCACTCCTATAACATTAACCATTATAATTCTCCTTTATACTAAGCAGCATTAATTCTATCGTAATATCCAGATTAACATTCGCTTTTAATTTGGTTTTTGCTTCTTCCATTGCTTTTATTGTGTTTTCTATCTCATCATAGGCTCGGATGTTTGCCTGCTTTCTTATTATCTGAAATTCATCCTTAAATAATAACACGTTGGGGTCATTTGTTGCCTTAAGCATAAGAACATCTCTAAACCACAGCATCATTAAATCAATATAATCATTTATATCCGCCTTATTCTCCGAGATTGTCTTTATCCCCGATACGATTTCATGGAGCTTCATATCATCCATGTATCTTAGAATATGAAAGATATTCTCCTTCTTAGTTTCAAAATCCTCCGAAGAGGCATATCTTATGGCTTTGCCCACATTTCCGCCGCTAAAGCCTGCTGCTATATCCGCTGCATAATCCGGAATCTGAAGCTTTGCCATCAGATGTTCCTTAATCCGCTGTCTTTCCACAGGCTTTAAATCCAGAATAACGCACCTGGACAAAATCGTGGGCAGAAGATTCTGGATGCTGCGGACAAGCAATAATATTATAGCATATTCCGGTGGTTCTTCGATTGTTTTGAGTAAGGCATTCTGCGCATTTTCCGTCATTTTATCAGCAGAATCGATAATATATATCTTATACGGACTCTGATACGGCTTCACCTGTATATCCGCATTCACCTGGGTCCGGATATCATCCACGCCTATGCTGGCTTTTGAGGGGGTTATCCACAATATGTCCGGCTGATTTCCACTCTCCGTCTGTACACAAGACTTACAGCTGTTGCAGGGGTTCATCCCTTTCTCCATGCACTGCAAGGTCTTTGCAAAGGTCATGGCCAGCGATTTCTTTCCCATGCCTTCTTCTCCATGAAAAATATATGCGTGGGAAATCTTCCCTGAGCTTATCGCATTCTGCAAATGTTTTATAATCGCTTCATTCCCAATAATTTCGGTAAAATCCTGCATATACATTCTCCATTCCGGCCAGGGCTGCATGCCTGACCATCCGCATGTCTGATTACACCTGTTTATGTCATTATATCAATTAGCAATCCTCGAATTTCGTCGATTTTGTTAAGGATAAGCAGATGGTCTTTTTCATCCTTAATCAGTTCCAGAGCCAGCTCGTCCAGCTCCTTATTGACCAGCTTAATCATTGTATATACTCTGTGTCTGCCCTTTCTGTCAAGAAAGTTCTCTCTTGTAAACTTGTGAGACCTGCTTACAATCTCATTCATGAATTCCCTGATTAATTCTCTATAGTGCCTCATATCCCGCACGTCCATATGCTTACCCAGCTTCTTGCCCTGGGCCGCTATCTCATCCAGCATCAGATTAAGCCTTGCCTGCAGGGTCTGGTCCTCCATATGAGAAATAAGCGTGAATTTAAAAGAACCATCCGTTTCCTGCACCGGAGGCTTTGATGTGGGTTGATTCACCTGTTGTGTCTGATTTATTTTAATATCCATTGATTTTACTCCTTTTGTGGTACACAAATAAGCCTGTGTTTATATCTTACCACAAACGGTTCAAATTTACATTATTTTTTTATATCGTCGATAATCTCCTGCAGACAGATATTGATATCCATATTCACATACCGTTTGGTTATCCCATACCGGGCTATATTCTCTTCGGAGAAATCCTCATCATCCGCAAGAAATCTCCTGCATAATTCCGCATACTTTGGCTCTTCCTGCTTCTGCTCCCTGCGAAGGGCCCGCATAAGCCTTATTCCGTCTTCTACTTCAATATAGAGGGGTACTACCCTGTCTCTTCCGAAATAATCCCGTATCTGTCCATAGCTGTACAAGGTTCCATGCATGATATAATCGTATTTATCCAAATCAATCTGGCCATCGTTAACGGTAAAATAATGCCACTCACCATGAATCGTATCATATGAGCGGTGTTCGATTATCTTGTTCTGTGCTTCCAGCTCCCTAAGCCTTGCTTCATCGACAAAATAATATTCTACTCCGTCTGTCTCCGAATGCCGGATTGGCCTTGTGGTATACATGGTAACGGTTTTTAACTCCAGCTGCGGATTTTCTAAAAGCTTCTTGAATATGGTATCCTTGCCGGTTGCGCTCTTTCCTATGATGATATATATTTTGGACATCTTACTTACCCCTTCTTTTCTTACGCTTTTCATCCTTTTGATAATACATTCTGCTATCGGCAACACTCAGACACTCTTCCAGCTTCGTATCCTCATCTACCTGTGTAATACTCCATCCGTAGCTTATACTAATCTCATGCTTATTGGACACGCTCTGATTGAATTTCTTCATCGCATTCTCGAATTTTGTAACAAACTGCTTCATCTTTTTGTCATCATATTCCACACCGATAACCGAATACTCATCCCCGCCCATTCGTATGCATATCTCATCATCCTCGGAAGCATTCATAAGGGCATCCGCTACTATCTTAATCGCCAGGTCCCCCTGCGCATGGCCAAAATCATCATTTATCTCCTTTAAATTGTCCATGTCTGCGCTAAATACCATGATACTGCTATGGTTTTCCCTGCTTTGCTCCAGATATTTTTGTCCCAGGGTATGAAGCGCTCTTCTGTTATACAGACCGGTCAGTTCATCTTTAACCGACATATCCTCCAGTTCATATACAAGCCGGTTCAGCTCGCTGTGTATTTTTATATTCTCAAGGGCGTTGCATACATTAATAAGCCATCCCTGATAGGAAGATTTATAGGCCTGAAACCGTTCAAAGCTAATTGCAGCATAGCCATAACATTTTTCCTGATGATGCAGCATATTGAAGTAGAAAAACTGCGGCTCTTCATCCATGTAAACCGACGGCAGCAGCTCCTTAATATTAAAATCCACTTTTTCCAGCCATACCCGGTTCTTTAACCCTACTTCCATGGTGACCTGCCCGTTTCTCGTTATTGTATCAAAATCCAGACTGTTATTATGTCTATCCCACCCTCTGAACAGGCACATATAGAATGAAGAGAAGCCTTCATTCAGGTAGGTATAGTGGGATAATTTGTGATTCAGCTCTTCCTGCGTCGTGGTTCCTGTTAAGTCAATTGACATATAGGCATTGTCTGATATGGATTTGTCTTTATCCTCTGTTTCGTTAATGAGATGGTTCCTTCTTCTTAGAACGTTCTCCGCATTATCTTTTATCTTGCATCCGCAGGATTCTCTTATATAGGTTATACTTTTCAGATAGGTTGTACTTTCAAGGGGAATTCCCTGGTTATGCATATTAATCTTATCGACCGCTTCCATTCCCATATCAAATACAGGCATTCCCACTGTTGTAATCGGAGGCATAAAGTCTAAGGATATGCTGATGTTGTCGCAGCCGGTTACCGCCATATCCCGCGGAACCAAAACTCCCCGTTCCGCAAGAGCATTGCATACGGCCATCGCCATATAATCATTGGCACAGATAATCGCTTCCGGACGCTTCGCCGGGTCAGCCAGCCACTTTTCCACTGCTTCGCCGGCAGATTTCTTCCAGAAATCTCCGTAATAAATTCTGTCCTCTTCTACCGGGATACCGTTCTCCTTAAGAATTCTACGATAGGTGTTCAGCCTTTGTATGGATACGGGGTTATCCTTTGGCCCTGTAAGAAAGTTAAGCTTTGTGTAGTTGTGAAGATTGATAAGATGTTGTATTATATCATCTAATGAGGTTCCCTCATCCATAAGGACATTATAGTATTCTCCCAGTCCGTGTCTTACACTGACAACGGGGCATTTGCTGTACTTTTTTATGTTCCCGGCAATATTGGATTTAAAATCCCTGACATGCATCGTGTCCGGAAGCATGATAATTCCTGCTAAATCAGAGTATATCGGAAAATCGGCAATATTGCATTCTCCAACCTCATATTTTAGCTCTCCATAACCGACAAAATTAGAAAATATCGCTACATTATATCCCAAATCATAGGCTCTGCTGCAAATACCTCTGCACAGCAAATCCTGAAACTCATGATGAGCCTGGGTAGCGTATACTCCTATTGTTTTCCGTCCGTTTCCAAGCATATTTTCATCCCCAATCCTGTTTCTGCACAAGGCATCAGCAAATATTTATCAGTCGTTAAAAAAACCTCAGCCATCACTTTTAAGTATCCAGCCGAGGCTATATTTGCCTTACATTATTGTATAAGATTGGCCCGAAGCTGCAAAGCTTTTTTCTCGTTCTTTTGCTGGTACATCTTTTTATCAGCCATAACCAGACATTCTTCCACCGTTGTGCCCTCACCAGGAGCAATAATACTCCAGCCATAGCTTACATATACGTTGAATTTCTGATTACCGCTTTGATTAAACCGATCCAATTCACCAACAAATTTGCATATAAACCGGTAAGCTTTTTCCTCATCATACTCAAACCCTATAACAACAAATTCATCCCCGCTAAAACGGACACAAATCTCATCATCATCTGATGATACAAGCAAAGCATCCGCTACTGCTTTTAAGGCGATATCTCCTCCGGCATGCCCATAGCTGTCGTTTATTGTTTTCAGCCTGTCCAAATCCGCCATAAGTACCAT
>JAEZXP010000022.1 GCA_023419655.1 Bacillota bacterium
TATCCGTCGTTTCAAAATGCATCTTAATATTGCAAAATCCCGCATGAATAAGCTGGTAATAGAACTTTCTGCCATTGTACCGGTCTGTTTCGGAATACCTTCTGTACCTCTCCATGATGCTCTCCAGCAATTCGCTGTCCGGATATACAATCTTCGTACCGTCATCGGAGCCTCTTAGTATTATCTTTCCATCCTTTGAAAAGATATCGTGTAATTTTTTCAATAAATTATCCGCATTCTCCAGATAATGAATTAACAGAGCGGAAAATACAATATCAACCGATTCAATCTTTAATTCATTCAGAATATTTCTTATCTTCTCTACTGCATCCGGTTCATCCAGATTCAGGGCGTAGAATGAGAATATATCCTCTATGCCATTTTCCTTTGCCTTTTGATTGGCATTTTTAATATCCTCAGTTTTTATATCCAATCCGATTACCTTCTTGATTTTACTATTATTCGAAAATCTGGAGAACGTTAAATTCCCGTTTGAGCAGCCCAAATCCAGAACAACAAGGTCATTTCTTACAAAGGTGTCCATCACTTCCCCGATTATCTTGTCATCCACTTCCACGTATCCGTTTGCCTGGGTCTGCAACCGGGCATTCTCACTCTCCGATATCTGAATGGTATCTCCTATGCTTCTCCATGACTGAAACAGTCCCCATTCGATAAACAGCCGTTTGATTTTTGAAAAACCGGCTTCACCAAAAAGCTCATGTCCCGTTAGATACAGCTTTTCATTCGGGAAATAATTTTGTATGGTTTCAGCAATAAAAAAGTTATTATGCTCCCTTGAATATTGCTGCTTTACACCTTCAAACAACACCTGAAGCTTATTCCCCTCAATGATTATCGCTATATAATTCTTATGATATAATCTGGCATATTCTATTTCACAAAGAACCGCCCTGCTTGTAATTGCAGCTTTACTGAGGAATACAATTACCCCCTTGCAATGAACACTGCTGATATACCTTCTTACTTTAATATCCCACTCATCACCATAATTAAGTCCGCTCCGGTTATCATCATCATAAATTATATTAAAACCATTATCATTCATATAATTAATATGATTTTCAACCTCACTCTTATCTACATGGCTATAGCTTGCAAATACATATCCATTAATCGAAGTATTTTTAAGCATAATTCCTCCGTATACAATTACTTAGCTTTATTCATATACCATTCACATCTAAAACCTAATATACTACATCAGCAATCATCCTTCAACCTCGGATTATTTTCTTTTCATTTTCCTCTTGACTTACTGAAATTTACATGATATAGTAAGTGAGTATTTTAAATAAAATCGATTTCACATATCTATGTAAATCCTTTTTGATTTACTGCGATATGTGTTTTTTATTGGAATATAATAAAATTTAAGGAGGTATCTTTCATGAATAAAGGTACTGTAAAATGGTTTAACTCACAAAAAGGATTTGGTTTCATCTCTGACGAACAGGGTAACGATGTATTCGTACATTTCTCCGGTCTTGCTATGGATGGCTTTAAGTCAATTGACGAAGGTCAGTCTGTAACATTTGATGTTGAAAAGGGTGCTCGCGGAATGCAGGCTGTAAACGTACAGATAGCATAAATGAAATAATACTTTGGAAAGGGATTGCTTTTATTAGTAGTCCTTTTTTTGTTTGATTTTTTAGTTGACAGTATAAATATTCCATGTTAAAATCATTTTAAATTTGATAATCATTCGCAAATTAAGGAGGCCTTTCTTTTGAAAAAATATAATACAGAGCAAAGAAAATATCTCCTTGATTTTTTCACAGAACATACCGGTCAGCAATTTACCATTGATGTTCTTGAAAAATCCGTTAAAGGTATTAGCGTAAGCACAATATATCGGAATATTAATAAGATGGTAGAAGAAGGCATCCTCAACCGCTTTCAAAAAGAAGGCAGCAGAAAATTTTTATATCAGTATATCGGTGATAGTGAGTGTGCCCAACATCTGCATCTAAAGTGTAATAAATGCGGTTCCATTTTGCATATGGATAACATATATGCGAATAAAATTGTTGATATCATAAATATAAGCACCCGCTTTCATATGGATAAAAATAAAACAATTATTTTTGGTCATTGTGATGCATGCAAGTAAAAGGAGGAAAAGACCTTGAAGAAAAATAAAGTATTCTCACTGTTTATATGCCTTTTGCTTTGTGCTGCAATCATGTTTTCTTATATCTTCGTCTCTTTGGAAGCCCATCATGACTGTATCGAAGAACACTGTCAAATCTGTGTTGTACTGCATAAATGTGAATCGATTATCAGGGATATCACCTGTACCGGTATTATCCTTGCCCTTTCCATTTATATTTTTCTTTATTCTGACAGAATAAGCAATTTTTCCTTTAAGCTTAACAAAGCCGATACATTGGTATCGTTAAAGGTTATGCTCCTGAATTGAATCACTTATAATACAAGGTGGCTTGAACATCCGGTGTGATATCATCGGGTGCTCGATGTGTTTCCTTGTATTTTTACGCTCTTTTTTAAGTGATACAATTTGATTGGAGGAAAATATGAAAAAATTATTATGCAGCCTGTTGGCAATATTACTGATAATGTCATCCCTTTCGGCATGCAGCAAGCAAACATCGAATCAGCCGGGAGAAAAAAAACTTCATATCGTTGCCACCACTTTCCCGCAATACGATTGGGTGCGGCAAATTCTTGGCAACAAATTCGATACCGTGGAACTTACTCTTCTGTTGGATGACGGTGTGGATTTGCACAGCTATCAGCCTACTGTGGAGGATATCGCCAAGATATCAACCTGTGATATGTTTATCTATGTAGGCGGGGAATCGGACGAATGGGTTCACGATGCGCTGGAAACAGCCTCAAACAAGGATATGACCGTTGTTAATCTCCTGGATGTTTTGGGCGATAAGGTTAAAGAAGAGGAAATCATCGAAGGCATGGAGCATACTCATGAGCACAGCCATGATGAAATCGACCCTGATAATATATCCGACAGAGCCCTTTCTGATTGGAACGGAAGCTGGACTACGATTGAAAAAAATCTTGAAAGCGGAGATTTGGACGAATATATAACCCATCATGCAGAGGAAAACGAAACGGACTTTGACACACAAAAAGCCGTGTATTCACAGCGTTGGAAATCTGATTATGAAAGTCTCACTATAACGGATACATCCATTGATTTTGGCACTTTCTCATCCAATTATAACTATATCGGGCATAAGCTCATCGAGACGGACAGCGGAGCATCCGTCTGGTATGGATTCGAATCAGAAGATGAATCAACCAATTCTCCCCGGTTTATCGCCTTTTCCGACCACGGAACCGGCGGGGAGCACGAACATGAGCTTGACGATGAACATGATGAGGAACACGAG
>JAEZXP010000053.1 GCA_023419655.1 Bacillota bacterium
TGTTCAAGAAAAGCATATCAAAAAAGCCCGCTTATTGCAAGCTTTTTATTTACATCTTTTTACATAAAATTTTCGGGATTTATTGTGTATTTTGCTGATAAATATCACCGCTTAGGGCAATAAGTACTTGCGAAGGAGCATAAAATGTCCACATAAGTATAGAGGAAACGGAGTATATCGTTGTATATGCCGGCCCCACGGACAAAAATCCGGACATATTAAATAGCCCTACATTGATATCACATAATAAGAACAAAACCATACCTGCGGTAAAGTACAGAACCTCTTTTTTGTTCCGTGATACGGTTAACAGCTTCATGCTCCCCGCCACATTGGTACATATACTTATAAAATAGAATATACTTGCTGCCAGCAAAGGGTCGATACCGACCTCTGCCAGCCAAAGCAATATGCATACAAAAGCACTTAAAGCCATCTGACAAAGCAGTCTGAAAGATGCCTTCTTAAAAATTCCTGTTGAACGGATAACCTCTTCCCTATTATATAAAGCCGCTATTCGCATTCCATAGAGCTGCTGGGCAACAATAAATGTCAATACACCATAAAAGTAATAATCCATCAGCAGTATAAACAGGTCCGATATTACGGTAAATACATAAGCATAGCACAGATAAAGGTTCTGCTTACTGCTGCTTTTATGCTCATTCGTCCATATATAGATAAGGCAAAGGACTATCGCAGCAAACTTGATATAATTCGAAAGGGTAGTGTTCCTGCCGAGAATATCCAGGGTAAGAAACATCCCATACAGTACAAACTGTATCATAAGAAATATCGTTCTTCGGCTTTTCCCTTTCATCTCAACCTCCATCTGTCGCTTCAGCGGCATATCAATACAGGTTAAAAACGTTTTTCTTTTCAACCTAACCCCCTGCCTATGTAATCTGCGCCAGTCTGAGAATGGTCAAATCATCATACACTGATGTTACTCAAAAATTCCGCTGCCATCTCCTTCGGCACCGGCTTACTGTATAAAAAGCCCTGAGCCATGTTACAGCTTGATTCCTGTAAGAACTGCTCCTGTTCCGAACGTTCGACACCCTCGGCTATGACGTGGAGATTCAGATTGTTTGCCAGGCATATGATGGCCTGAATGATTTTTTGGTCTCCATCCTCCTCCGTAACCGTATCTAAAAAGCTTTTATCTATCTTAAGACTGCTAATCGGAAGGCGCCTCAGATAACTCATGGAAGAATAGCCCGTACCGAAATCATCCAGAGAAAAGCGTATTCCTATATTCTTTAATTCTTTGATTGTATGGATTGTATATTCCAAATCCTCCAGAGCAACGGTTTCCGTTATCTCAAGTTCCAGTCTCTTAGGATTGACGCCTGTTTCCTCGATAATGTCGTATACCATCTTCACAAAATCCTGGTCCTTAAACTGTCTTGCAGACAGGTTTACAGCCATATTGATATCATGATACCCCTGGTCGGACCATTCCTTTAATTGCAAGCATGCTGTCTTTAAGACCCATTTTCCGATTGGGACAATCATCCCTGTTTCCTCTGCCAGATAGATAAAGTCATTTGGTTTTATTAAGCCCTTATCCGGATGATTCCACCGGATTAAAGCTTCAAAGCCTACGACTTTTTTCTTTGAAAGGTCCATCTGTGCCTGATAGAATAAGATAAATTCATCCTTTTCAATCGCCTTTCGAAGCTCCGATTGCAGCTCGATTTTGTCTGTAAGCACTTGATTGAAAGCAGCTTCAAAATATGCGTATGTACTCTTTCCATTGGCCTTTGCCATATACATAGCAGAATCCACGTTTTTAACGATTGTCTGCGCCGTCTTGCCGTCCTTGGGAGCAAAGGCAACCCCGATACTAACCGTTACAAAATATTCCTTTGTCGACAAAACAAAAGGATACGTGAATACATTTCTGACCTTCTTGACTTTTTCCTCATAGGATGCTGTATTCTCAAGATTCTGGGTAAGAAGGATAAATTCATCCCCTCCGACTCTTGCCAGATAATCATTCTCATCCATAACCTGCTTCAATCGATGGGTAACGTCAATCAGCAGCTCATCCCCGTAAGAATGGCCAAGGGTGTCATTGATATTTTTAAAATTATCCAAATCAATGTCCATGATTCCGATTATTTCATCATTACGAAGTGTCAGCATAATGCCGTCCAATATCTCAGTAAAGGCTACTCTGTTGGGAAGTTCAGTCAAATGGTCCGTATAAGCCAGCTTTCTGATGCTCTCCCGGCTTTTATGCAGCTCTTCGTAACGGGTATTAAGCGAATCATAGGAAGCAAGAGTACTTTGATACAGCGTCTCTAATTTCTTATAATCTAAATTAATTTTATTATTTTCCTGATTGGATTCATCCAGCTTGCGTCTTAACCTGCCCAGTCTGATAAACACAACGATTAGTAACAGTAAAATTATAGCGGCTGCAACTACAATTAATAATGCATTTGTCCTGTCTATTATTAATTCGTCCATACGACCTCCGACCTCAAATCCATATTTTTATGAATCCTTTGACAATAGGTATTGATTCATTGCTTTTGCCGCTGCTTTACCGGCTCCCATCGCTAATATTACCGTAGCAGCACCGGTCACCGCATCTCCGCCGGCGAATATGCCCTCTCTGGAAGTCAGCCCTGTTGCTTCGTCTGCAACGATGCAGCCGTACCGGTTCGCATCCAGTCCTTTTGTAGTCGATGTAATCAGAGGATTTGGACTGGTTCCCAGCGACATGATTACCGTGTTAAGCTCCAATATAAAATCAGAACCCTCCACCTCTACCGGTCTCCTTCTGCCGGACTGGTCCGCCTCCTGAAGCTCCATTTTTACACAGCGCATGCCTTTAACCCATCCATTTTCATCCACCAGTATTTCCTTTGGATTCGTTAATAGCTGGAAGTGTATCCCTTCCTCCCTGGCATGGTGTACCTCTTCGGTTCTTGCCGGAAGCTCCGCCTCACTTCTTCTATACACAACGGTAACATCCGCACCCAGTCTTTTCGCTGTCCTTGCGGCATCCATAGCAACATTGCCGCCGCCTACAACCGCGACCTTTTCTCCGGTAATAATCGGTGTATCATAGCTCTCATCAAAGGCCTTCATCAGATTGCTTCTGGTCAGGTATTCGTTCGCCGAGAATACACCATTGGCATTCTCACCGGGAATCCCCATGAATTTAGGCAATCCTGCTCCCGTGCCGATAAACACCGCTTCGTAGCCCTCACTGTCCAACAGCTCATCGATGGTTACCGATTTACCGACAATTACGTTGGTCTCAATCTTTACACCCAATGCTCTGACATTGTCAATCTCCGGTCTTACTACCGCTTCCTTCGGAAGCCTGAACTCCGGAATTCCATATACCAATACTCCGCCGGGTTCATGGAGCGCTTCAAATATCGTTACATCATAACCCATCTCAGCCATCTCCTTCGCACAGGTCAGACCTGCGGGCCCTGAGCCGATGATTGCAACCTTTCTTCCATTCCTCTTCCGGGGAGGCGCCGGCTTAATATTATTTTCCTTTGCCCAATCCGCAACAAAACGCTCCAGCTTTCCGATGGATACCGGGTCACCCTTAATGCCGCGGATACAACGCTGCTCACACTGGGATTCCTGCGGGCACACTCTTCCGCAGATGGCAGGCAGGGCAGAATACTGGTTAATAATTTTATATGCTTTTTCAACGTCCCTGTTTACGATTTCATTAATAAATCCGGGAATATCAATCGATACAGGGCATCCCTGAACACATTTCGGATTCTTACACTGAATACAGCGGGTAGACTCTGCTGCCGCTTCATCTATGCTATAACCCAGGCATACCTCGTCAAAATTATGAATCCTTACACCCGGGTCCTGTTCTTTTATCGGAACCTTCTTTAATACATCCACTATCTCAAATCCTCCTAGATAAATTACCATTACTCACTACATATAACGGAGGATTTATCCTCCTAACTACAACTACTTTCCCGCATCCTCATCATGGCATTCACAGCCCGGATGATGATGGGTATCTCCCTCTTTCTCACGGAGCTGCTTTTTGCCTTCCTCTGACCTATACATGGAAAGCCGTTTCATCGCCTCATCAAAATTAACCAGATGCCCGTCAAATTCAGGCCCGTCAACACAGGCAAATTTAATCTCATTCCCGATTGCCAGTCTGCACGCACCGCACATACCGGTACCGTCCACCATAATGGGATTCATGCTCACGATTGTCTTTATCCCCAGTTCCTTCGTGAGAATACAGACATATTTCATCATAATCATCGGGCCGATGGCTACAATTATATCATATTGATGTCCCTGCTCATTGACCAGATATTTAATGGCATCATTTACATTTCCCTTCATGCCATAGGAACCGTCATCGGTCGTTATATACACATTCTTCGCATATCGTTTCATCTGCTCCTCGAGGATGACAAATTCCCTGCTCCTTGCCCCGATGATGCAATCTGCCTCATATCCATTCACTTTCATCCACTTTACCTGGGGTTATACCGGAGCCG
>JAEZXP010000061.1 GCA_023419655.1 Bacillota bacterium
ACCCACGTATCTAGCTTGGAAGGCTAGTGTTCTACCATTGAACTACACCCGCATATTATATCCTATTTTCAATTTTATATAACTTTTGCCATCAGGCTGTCTCTGTTAAGTCGGGGTGACAGGATTCGAACCTGCGACCTCTTGATCCCAAATCAAGCACTCTAGCCAAGCTGATCCACACCCCGATATACAAATTCTTTGGTACAGGTTATCATTAACTGTGGCTTCGGATGATATATTATTGTACCGCATACTGTGCATTTTCAAGGCTTTTAGCTCGCTCCAGCCGTGACGCAAGATTTATTATATAACAGCCTCCCCTTATTGTCAACATCTTTTTCTATCTTTTCTCGCCCATTTTTATATCTTTTTACTCCTTACAATAGTTCAGAGTAAAATGCGCCTTTCCTTCCTTATCGATATCCATGATTATAAATGTGGGTATCCTTCCTCTCTGCCTTGGCAAAGCAATGCTTCCCGGATTAATGGCCCAGACACTGTCCTTTGTATCAATCATCGGAACATGGGTATGTCCAAACATAACGATGTCTGCCTGCCTTAGCTTAGCGGCCTCCTTAATCGGACAGGTATTAAAATATACCCCATATCGATGACCATGTGTAAGCATGACAGAATAATTGCCTATCTTAATCATTTTCTCACTAGGCAATCCGTTAAAGCGGTCATTGTTCCCGGAAACCATTTCTACCGGGCAAGGGGTAATGGATTGAATATATTCCTCATGACCTCCCAAATCTCCCAGATGTACCATCAAATCAATCGGACTGACTCTTTGTATCGTCTGGAATAAATAATCATCCTTACCATGGGAATCACTTACGATTAGTATCTTCATTATACTCTCCAGTAATTAATTCATAGATATAAGCTCGGACAGAACCTCTTTCATCGCCTGCAAAGCCTTTGCTCGATGGCTAATCTGATTCTTTAGTCCGATAGGCATATCCGCTGTTGTACAATTATATTCCGGCAAATAAAAAATGGGATCATACCCAAATCCATTGGACCCGCTTATCTTCCCGGCAATATATCCCTCAATAATGCCTGTTCTTGTAATTATATTGCCATCAGGAAATGCACAGGCAATGACACATACGAATCTTGCGCTTCGCTGTTCTTCTTTTGCATCCTTAAGCTGTTCTATAATGTAATTATTCTTTACCGAATAGGGTGTATTCTCTCCCATAAATCTTGCAGAATATATTCCCGGAGCTTTATCCAGATAATCCACCTCAAGTCCTGAATCATCCGCCAGGACAATCTCTCCGGTTAATCTGCATATTGTCTCTGCCTTTATAATCGCATTTTCCTCGAAGGTAGTGCCATTCTCCTCAATGTCGATATCTATGCCTGCATCTTTTAATGATAGAAGCTCGATATCCACATCCTTTAATATCTCTCGAATCTCATTCATCTTCCCCTCATTAGAAGTAGCAAATATAATCCTTTTCATCTTGTGTCTCCAATCATTCGTCGGCTGTCTGCGGCATAAGCTCTTCATAAGCGCACCAAATACCGTTATATATTCCTTGGGCAATCGCCTTCTGGCCATTCCTGCTCTTAATATATGTCAAATCATTATTATTCGTCATATAACCGGCTTCAATAATGATGGCCGGTACTCTGGCGTTGCTAAGTATGAAGATATCCCCGTTCTTCATTTGTACAAGACCGCCATTCTTTAATGTTATGGCCTTCGATAGTTCATCACTGAATATTTTTGCCATATCCTTAATTTTTATATTCTTATACTCATCATTATAATAAAGAATCTCCGTCCCATTCACTTTGGTGGAATCATTGGCATTATTATGGATGCTAATGAAGAAATCACAATCCACATCATTCGCCAGTGTAACCCTAGGTCTTAAGAATAAGGTAGCATCCTCAAGCTTCGTGTAATAAACCTTAATATCATCCTTATCAAGAAGTTCCTTTAATTCCGATAATATCTTTAGATTAATCTCTTTTTCATATGTAAATTCATCCTTCGAGAGCGCACCAGGGTCTTTTCCGCCGTGTCCTGCATCGATTACAAGAATCTTATCATATACATCCCTTGGCCTCTTTAAATCTATATAATAGTAATTATCATCCTCATAGACAATATGAACATATACATGATTAAGCTGTAGCAGAATCTCATCCACATGATACCCCGAATCCTCTGTCCGGCTTGTAATCTCAATTCCATTCACCGGGTCATTCCCGTAGTCCTTCGTTACTGAGGTCGTATAGGTTCCGTCCTTTTCCTGATTAATCGTTTCGGTTTCAGAATAAACCGGCTCTCCTACAAATACTTCTTCACCGTTTATCCTTCCTATAAAATCAACCTCCGTACTTTCCTCCATAAAGCCGGACAAAACTACCTTAAGATGCTTTGTAATATAAAGGTCCTCTAATTGAATCGTGAGGCTCTCTCCCCTGGGTTTTTTTATAACAAGATACTGCTCTCCCAGCTTGTCTACTATATCACTGCTGATGCCGTCTTTTGTTCCCATAAACATAAAACCGGATTTTCCTTCATCACCCTGCACATTTTCTTCGCTATTATTAGCATCCGCTATAATTTGAGGTTCTGTCTCATGGTATGACTTTCGAGTCTCACTTAAATCAGACACCGCAGAATCCAAAGCCACACCCTGATTATCACTGGCGGACATGGCTACCGCATTATAGTGCTTTATGCCATAGGACAGCATCATTACACCCAGCATTAATGCTACACTCTGAATTGCTGCTTTTTTTAACATTGTCTTTTCCATTGAGCTTTCCCCCGATATATCGTGTCCTTCTTAAATTTTATGTATAATAATATTATATATGAATTCTATCTCATTAACAATGGGATTTTACTTATTTTATCTTATATTGTTGAATAATATAGAATATTGCCACTGTTATTTATTGCAATTTATTTTTAAAATCTATATAATGGAATCGTAACTTGTTCACATTGATTGTTAAGATGAATAGGGGATATCGATATGAATGAAATCAGTTATGTAACAATCAAGCAGAATGACGGCTATATCACCAAGCTTACATATCTCAGCTGCAAAAAAAGACCAAAGGCAAGTATTTTGATTATGCATGGGATGGCAGAGCATCAAAAACGCTATTACACCTTTGCACAATACTTAGCCGACTCAGGATATGATGTATTTCTTTATGACCATCGGGGGCATGGAACCGATAAAAAGTTAAATGAGCTGGGCTTTTTTTCATACGATAAGGGTTATCAGCTTGTGGTTGAGGATGCCATCACAGTAAGTGAGTACATTGAACAGAATAACAAAAGCAGTAAATTCTTCTTATTTGGACATAGTATGGGTTCTTTAATTGCACGCAATGTAATCCAAAGCTATGACAAATATAACGGTGTCATTTTATGCGGCACTGTATATCCTCCCAAGTTTATTATACGTTCAGGATTATTTATGACCGCTCTTGTAAAAAAAATAAAAGGGCCGAAATATGTTTCCCCCTATCTTAACAGGCTGTTGTTTGGAAGCAAAAAATATACCATCTTAGCAAATAGAACTGCCTTTGATTGGCTGACAAGAAGCCATCCTGTGGTTGGAGCATATATGCATGATCCTTTTTGCGGCTTTATCTGTACCGCATCCTTTTATCATGACCTTTTAAAATTAACTGCTAATGCCGCAAATAAAAAATTAGTCCGTACCACGAAGCTTAATCTGCCTATATTCATAATAAGCGGTGAAAAGGACCCTGTGGGCGGTTATGGCAAGGATATAAAACGTCTGCTCTCTCTTTATAAAAAAATCGGTTTTACGAATATAACGCATAAGTTATATCCGGATTGCAGGCATGAATTATTAAATGAATTGAATAAAGAGGAAGTATATACAGATATTGAGCATTGGATTTCTAAAAAAGTATAGAGAAAACAGCATTACTAATATAGCAAAAAGCAGCGGAGCCTATCATTGGCTTGCGCTGCTTTTAATCATTCACTAATTTTTTTGTTTTGGAGGCCTTGGCCCCATATATTGATAAAGATATGTCTTCATCATACCATTATAAATTTTTCTATTCTTATCTGCTTTCTTTCCAATATATTTTTCTGCATGCTCATATCCCGTGATAATATAATAAGACCATGAATCCAGCTCACCAAATGCCTTACCGATTACCCTGTATAAATCCGGCAGGTTTTTCTGTTCCTCAATTCTTTCTCCATAGGGAGGGTTCGTTATAATAAAGCCGTACTTTTTGCTGCTGCTCAACTCAGAAACATCCTTTTGCTGAAAATGAATCATATGGTCCACTCCGGCAAGTCTTGCATTCTGCCTGGCTGCCTTGATAATCTCCCCATCTATATCATAGGCTTGAATATTCATATCTATTTCACTAAGCTGCATATCCCTTGCCTCTTCCCTGGCTTTTTCCCATATATCATCGGAGAACAGATTGCTCCATGTCTCTGCAAGAAAGCTTCTTTTGATTCCCGGAGCGATTCTTGCACCTATAAGGGCCGCTTCAATCGGAATTGTACCGCTTCCGCAAAACGGGTCCACCAGAATACGGTCCCTATTCCAGGGAGAAAGCATTATCAGTGCCGCTGCCAGAGTCTCTGTAATTGGAGCCTTACTGGTTAATTTGCGATACCCTCTGCGATGGAGAGATTCACCGGATGTATCCATGCTGACCGTAACCTCATCCTTCATAATCGTCACTCGAATTGGATAAGAACTTCCGCTCTCTTCAAACCAATCTACCTTATATATGGATTTCATTCTTTCTACAATGGCCTTTTTCATAATGGATTGGATGTCGGATGGGCTAAACAGCTTAGAATTAATTGAATTGGCTTTTGCAACCCAAAATTTTCCGTCCTTCGGTATAAATTCTTCCCATGGAATTAATTTTGTGTTCTCAAATAATTCATCAAAGGTTTCCGCTTGAAATGAAGCTACCTTCAGCAAAACTCTCTCTGTTGTCCTGAGAAACATATTCGCTCTTGCACAGGCGGCTATATCCCCGGCAAAGCTCACTTTTCCATTATCAACATTTGTTATTTCATATCCTAAATCATTAATTTCTCTTTTTAATACCGATTCTAAGCCAAAATGGCAAGGCGATATATATTCGTATTTGTTCATTGTTTCCTCCGTGCTGTTATCCTGATTACAAGCATGTCATTGCTCTAATAGCATTGTACGGTTTATTATCTTCCCAGTCAATGCTTTTTAGACACCTCACACCAGTTTACCATGATATGCTCTTATGCCCCCATACATACTTTTTATATGGTATCCGTATTTCATCATGTCCCTGGCTGCCATAAGGCTTATATGACCTCTGTCACAATAAAATATTAACAGAGTATCCTTGTTTAAATTATCCTTTTCGTTTTCCAGATTTTTATAGGGTATGTTAACAGCCGATGGAATATGGCCTCTTATATAATCGTCTTTATCTCTTAAATCTATAATTAACACATTGGGCTGGTTAATATAATATATAACATCGTTTGCTCTGATTGTTTCAAAAGACATGATTGTGCTGTCACTTCCTTTCCGATTGTAATAGAATAGCTCTATATTAAGTCTATCAATATATTATATTCCGACAAAATATTTTTGATATTATAGATAAACCAATAAGAATTTTTATTTTATGATATATTTACTATATGTATTTTTTGCAATCTATGGTGCATAGTAAATAAGGGCAGGCTATGATTAGCCTACCCTTATAATTACTGCCCCTGATTAATAATTGTTCTCTGTATCATCCATGTCTCTAAATCTGTTTGTGGTATTTCTGGAATTAGAGTTATTACATCTGGTTCCTGTCGCATTGCGGCTCGTACCTGTTGTATAATTTGATGTGCCTGTATTATTTGTATTATTGTTGGTATCCCTTACGGTGTTTTTTGTATTGTTACTGGTGTTAACATTTTTGCTGTTATTTCTTGACGTATCTGTTGTATTTCTTACATTTGATGTCCTGTTATTGCTGTTGCTGCTTCTGGAATTATTATTCATTGCTGGCCTCCTAATATATAAAAATTGATATTGCAACATTATTATCTGTTATTTTGATAGAAATATTCATTCCAAATTTAAAACAGCAATTTGCATCATTTGCTCCGAACTTTTATTTCATGTTATATATTCCATATACTTCCATTAATTATGCTCTTAAATGTTCCCTGGCAGATTTTATAATACTTTTTATGCATATTTCTGAAATATAATAATAATTTTCTGGATTTTCATTGATTTTAATCTTGCAATATGGAATCATTTATACTATAATAATAAAGTGCTCAGATGTTTTTTCTGGGCACTTATAACCCCTTATTAATTATTTATACTCCCCTCATCGAAATGACCGCTTGGCTCCCCCTCGCGGTCATTTCACTTTTTATATGAATATAATTGTTATTTTACTTATTATCGTCTCCTAAATATCGTAAACAGCAGGGCGATGATAATAATTGGAACTAAAAACATAAAAAACAACCGTATTAGAATCCAGCCCAACCGTATCAATACCAAAAATAAAAACAAAAGAATCAATACGATTATCGCCTTATGATACCACTTTATCCTATGAAACATCTCACTATTATCTGAATCTCCTTGATAAGCGGTACTTCTCACTGAATCATCATGACTTCTATTATCATAGCCGCTTGAACTTTCCCGGCCAGAAGCTTTTTCCGTCTCAATAATTGTCTTGGCAATCAGTCTTGGGTCACCAATCTCTTGTATTACTTCCTCTTCACTTTTATCCGAATGAGAGCTGATATATTGACTATAGAAGCTAATACTCTGTTCCAGAATACTATTATCTACCTCACCCTCTAAAGCTTGTCTTAATAAATCCAGAAATTCTTTTTTGTTCATGTCAGCCTCCTTTGACCTATTTTAACACATTTATATAGGCGGGTATATTAAGAATATATTAAAAGATTTTTAATTTCATCGTACAGACGAGAAGAACTAGATATGTTGACATAACAAAATAGTATGTATACACACTTATCACTGCGTATATACATACTATTTTATTGTGTGCTAGAGGATTCGAACCCCCGACCTTCTGGTCCGTAGCCAGACGCTCTATCCAGCTGAGCTAAGCACACATATTATAATAATAAAATAATGCCGGCGACCGGAATCGAACCGGTACGGGAGATTAGTCCCGCAGGATTTTAAGTCCTGTGCGTCTGCCAGTTCCGCCACGCCGGCATTAATGGGACCTATAGGGCTCGAACCTATGACCCCCTGCTTGTAAGGCAGGTGCTCTCCCAGCTGAGCTAAGATCCCATGGAATTATTACGTTTTATGCCTTTAGTAAGAAAAAACGACCCAGAAGAGACTCGAACTCTCGACCTCCGCCGTGACAGGGCGGCGCTCTAACCAACTGAGCCACTGGGCCTTAAAGATAAATGGACCTTCAGGGACTTGAACCCCGGACCGACCGGTTATGAGCCGGTTGCTCTAACCAACTGAGCTAAAGGTCCAACAACCCTAATTAAAAATAGATACGCAATGACTCCAAGGGGATTCGAACCCCTGTTACCGCCGTGAAAGGGCGGTGTCTTAACCACTTGACCATGGAGCCGCAACAAAAATTATATCACAAGATATTTGTTACTGTCAATAAAATTCTAGCATATAATCTATCTCATATTCAAGGTAAATAACCATCAATCGAGTTTGTTTTTGGGAAAATAATTTTTTCCTCAAAAAACTCCCCGAGTAGGGCTCGAACCTACAACCCCACGGTTAACAGCCGTGTGCTCTACCATTGAGCTATCGAGGATTATAGACTTAAAATATTATATTGACAAAATACTACACACAGAAAAATCATCCACTGTATTCAAACCTTTTCAGGTCAAGCCCTCGGCCTATTAGTAACAGTCAGCTACATGTGTTACCACACTTCCACCTCTGTCCTATCTACCTTGTCGTCTTCAAGGGGCCT
>JAEZXP010000137.1 GCA_023419655.1 Bacillota bacterium
CTTAAACGTCGTCTTCTTCCCGTCATCGGTCGTCATCTTTGCCCGGCTCTTTCCAAAATTCATAACCTTATTATTTCCTCCGCCCACGGACGCCTGATTCGTAAAAAAGGAAAATATTGCGATTATCACAATAAATATAAGGATATAGGGCAGGACTGTAGATAAAAACCAGTTCGGTTTTGAAATATCATGGGTCTTATATTCCACTCCCGCTTCATTGAGAGCCTCTTCTATAGCCGTTGCATCCAATACATAAAAACTTTCCCTCTGATCCCTGTCATTAAATCTAACCTTGACTTCTCCTGTCGGTACTTCCTGATTGGGATATATGTCAACATAACTAACCTTTCCCGCCTGCACATCTGCATCAAAGCGGGTACGGTTGTATGCATTCGGATCACTAATTTCAAAACTATCGGATAGGAAAACCGCTAAAAAAATTATGGCTAGAATTATCAAGTAAAAACCGTATCCCTTCATTTGTTTCCTCACCAAACAACCTCCTAATTTGAAAATTTTCTATATAAAGATATGATATGGAACATTTATATAACACCAACAAAAGGTAAATTCCTGAAATTCTGCTGGTAGTCCAAACCATAGCCTACAACAAATTCATCGGGAATCTCAAAGCCGACATACTTCACCTCAACATCGGTAACCCTTCGTTCCGGCTTGTCAAGCAAAGTGCATATATTCAGGCTCTTGGGCGCTCTGCTGCTTAACATCTCCATCAGATATGCCAGGGTTCTTCCCGAATCAATAATATCCTCTATAATCAACACCTCTTTGTCCTGTATGGACTCGTCCAGGTCCTTAACGATACGAACCCTTCCTGAGCTGACCTTTTCATTTCCATAGCTTGAAACCGACATGAAATCCATCGTCACGGGCAAGGTAATCCTTTTTGCCAAATCACAGCTAAAGAACACACTCCCCTTCAGGATACAGATAAGATGCACACTCTTGCCCTTATAATCCTCGCTAATCTGTCTTGCTATCTCCTTAATTCTTTCATTAACCTGCTCCTCCGATATCAGGACCCTAATATTATCTGTCATCTTTCTTCTCCTTTGCATTTATTAATATCATAGATAGTATTTGTTTTGTTTTATCACTGATTTTATATTTTTCACTAATCCTGTTGTCATATCCTATAATCCATAAGATATGATGACCATCCGCAATCAGAAGCAGCTTATCCCGTTCCTCTTTAGGAATCTTTAAATCAATAAAATAGTCCTTAAGCTTTTTTCTTCCGCCCTGCTCATTAATCTGGAGGTAATCTCCCGTCTCTCTTGTCCTTAGTTTAAGAGTATTTTCTATTTTATCATAATCAAACCATTTCATACAACTATTTTTAGGAAATGGCCTGTTTTTTTCATAATTCATAACGTCCGACTCAATATAAATGCCGCAGTGCGCATGAAAAGTCCTGCCCGGAATTATAACATCAAGCGGCTCCGCAGGCTCACCGTCCGGTATATCCGGGCCGTCTGCTTTCTTGCAATACAGCTTAATGGTATAATATTGCTTTAAAGCAATGATTCCATAAGGAAGATGAATGGTTTTGCCTACCTGCTTCTTCCCCAAAGATAATACATCCTCTGTATGCTTGGCTTCAATATCCTTTAGCTTCCCTGCCAGCAGACCCAAAATCCTTCGTATAATGCCCCTTTGAATGACGATATCCTCTTTCTCTAAAGCTTCTGTATCATATTCAAAGATGCCCTCATCTTCTCTTACAATGACCCTGTACCGTTCATTCATACACTTCTCAATAAAATTATACGCCTCGTAAAGATGGGCGGAGGCATTGGTGATATTGTCGATTACATTGCTGTTAATTTGCTCCCTTGCATAGGTCAGGACCCTGTTTCTAATCTTGTTCCTCATATATGCGTCACCAAAATTAGTCGCGTCATCCTGATAGCACAGATTCTGCTCTGTCAGATAATTCTCAATCTCTTCCCGTGTCACGGACAAAATCGGACGGATAACCATAATACTGCCGGCCTTCGTCTCCATCATAAGCATCGGCTTCATACCTGTCAAGCCTGCCACCGCACTTCCCCGAAACAAATTAAACAGGATGGTTTCTGCATTATCATTTTTATTATGTGCAATTGCCACCTTATTACACCTATTTGTTATAGAAGCCCTGGCAAAAGTCTCATACCGGACCTTTCTTCCTGCCTCTTCTTCAGAAAGTCTCTCCGCAGCCGCAATCGACACCACATCATAATGATAGGAACTAAATCCAACGCCAAGGCTGTCACACAATTCTTTTACAAAAGCTTCATCCCTGTCGGCTTCCTCATCCCGGATGCCATGGTGTACGTGTACCACAAATAACCCTACATCTGTATGATGATACAGCGTAAAAAGCATATGCAAAAGACAGACAGAATCCGCTCCTCCTGACACACCTACAAGAATTCTGTCTCCGTCCTCTATTAAGTTCCCATCCCTTATATATCCGGATATCCTTCTTAACATATCTTTCCTTTATCAATATACTGCCCAATATACGGCGTTCTAAGTATTACGTTTATTTTAATCCTTTCCTTGTAAAATTTCAATGGCATTTTCCATACTGGATTTTACTTATTTTAACCAGATTCCCGCCGTAATGATGGTCATATCATCCATGGGCACATAATTTCTCTGGGCCAGTGCGTGGTCCAGAATCCGGTTGGCAATCTCTTGAGGATTGCTGCTCTTAATATCCATAATCACCTTCTCCATATAGGCCTCCTTGTCCTCCTCCTGCAGACAATCCAGCACGCCGTCGGTTATCATGATGATTATATCTCCTTCATATAGCTTCTTGGTTACCGAATCATAGTCTACGGCCTTAAACATACCAATCGGAAGGGTGGTAGAGCTGATGGTCTCCACCCAATTATCCCGCTTAATAAACGTAGAAGCCGCCCCTATCTTAACGAATTCACACATACCGGTGCAGAGGTTGATGGTTCCCATATCGATGGTTGAAAAGGTCTGCTTATCCGCTTTAAGAACCAAGTTGGAATTAATCAGCCGGATGGCCGTCTCGGTCTTAAACCCGGCTTCCATAAGCTGCTCCAGCAGTGCAAGGACCGTCTCGCTTTCATCTGCCGCCTCCTTGCCGGTTCCCATTCCGTCGGACAGGGCAATGACCATCTCACCGCTTTCCATCTTCATAACCGAAAAATTATCTCCGGATATACTGTCCTTCATCGCCCTTGCCACCCCGGTAAGCACCTTGAATTTTGTATCCTCCACAAAGATATATTCTTCGTACTTTTTAGATAATACGGATTTTGAAGCCTCTGACACCACGAATTTCATCCCCATTGCCTCCGATATCCATGAAGCCGTCTCCTTGGCCGTAATACAGCGGTTCCTTCCCGCCGCCGCCGTCAGCACCAGCTCCTTTCGCTTGTCCCGCCTTTCCACTACCGTAATATTCTTCACATCTATATGCTGCGCTCTCAGCCTTCTGATTATTTTTCCCTCTTCACTTTTCATGGCCTTTGCCGCTCCGTATATGTCTCCCGTAAGCGAATAGATTGCAGTGGATACCTCCTTTAGCTGTCCTGCAATGACCTCCCTGCTTTCAGCTAGCCGGTTACTCCATATATTGTTCAGCTTAGATATTTCAAACCCTCTGTTCGTCTCCAGTACCAGCTCGTCCGAACAGATGCAATACTCCATAAAATACTCGGGAACATCCTTCGTCTCAACAAAGCCCTTCTTTTCCGCCACATCAAACAAATCACAGGTGGCCTGATAAGCCTCCGTAAAATGGGTCTCCCAGCAAAAGCTGCAATTTCTGCAATTTTTACAAAGCCGTTCGGAGATATCCTCAAAGATTAAATCAATCTCCTGCTGCTTAATCTTCGCCTGTCTCTCTGCTATCGTCTCCAGTGTCTTCGAAAGCTTTAGAAAGGATTCCGAGAATGTTTTCATTCTTGTATTGGCCAGTTTCTTTATATTGTCCACCGATAACAGGCCCTGCTCCATATTATCCTTATCATAATCCACTCTGTATATGATGCTCTTTGGCAATAACAAAAATAATAGCAGTGCAGAGCTTAATGCTCCAATCTCTCTGGCGGATACAGCCAGCTCCTCATAAATCAGACTGACAATTCCGGTGGTTAATACAAATACAGCTCCGGTGGGAATCCTGCCAAGGCTTCTAAACAATGCCGGTACAACTCCTATTATGGTAAGCAGACCCACTCCGTGAAGGGATGCTCCCCTGAGGCTTAAAGCAAATCCGGCTACCGCTCCGGTGACAGCCCCCTGTCCTGCGCCGTACTTATATGTAAATAACAATATGATAAAATATACCACGGTTTCAATCGGAGCCAGATAGAGATTTCCCGGCTCCGGTATGCCATAGATAATTACCGCAAACATTATGCTCAGGCTTATCATTTCCTCACTGGTCATCTTTGCGCCTTTCGGCTGCTTTAGTATAAAGCCTGTTCCCATCCGGAATATCATTCCGGATATATAGGCGATGATAGCTTCCAGTGCCGCCATTACCACCAAATCTATCTTCCATCCATATGCCGCCGCTTCCATCATTGCAAATATCCCCAGAAAGACTGCCGGCATATAAAAGTATATCCGTACCGGAAGCATTTTTCTTTTTATAAATGGGGATTCCAGCAACACAACCGAGCTTATCATTGTGAGCAGGTATTTTAATACCATGGTCGGCGGCATAGCCGAACCCATTCCTGCCAATATCGTTATAAAAAGCAAGCCCGGACCTGCTTTATCCATATACGCTGCTGTAAAATACCCGATAGACATTGGATTTATATCAAAGAAGGATGCCCTGGCTATTACAAATCCGATTATATAGATTAAAATTGCTCTTTTTTTATTACCTTTCATTTTGCTTCGCTCCTTTTGGTTTACTATTGCTGCATCGCACGGATGAACAGTCAAAATTTGTATGCCGCTCTATTATAGGCATTGCAAAATAAAATCTTTGTCAAAATTAATCGCCGTAATCAAAAAACTTTTTGACAAGAATTCTATCAAAAGACTGTTCGTATCGAATGTAGGAGCTTAAAATGTTTTAAGATATTGAGAAAGGGCCATTGTAGAATCTTACCTGCATACCTGGTGCAATTCTATAACGGCCTCTGAATAGATGGATATGTAATTTTGGGCATAAAAAAATAGCGAAGGACGGATTTGAACCGCCGACACTGCGGGTATGAACCGCATGCTCTCGCCAACTGAGCTACTTCGCCAAAGCCACGAAGATAATTATATCTGCTTTATAATCGAATGTCAATGGTAAAAAACTTTATTCACTATTATTTTCTTTGAAAATAATCTCATACTCATAAACAAGTCCTAATTTCTCCCTTGCTATTTTTTCAATATACTTTTTTGTCTGTACATAGGCTTCCAGGTTCCTGATATCGATTGACCTTTCCTTTTCCTCATTAATCTGAGTTTCCAGCGTCTTCATCTTCGTATCAAGGTTCTCCTTCTTATCTTCAAGTTTCATTTTCCCAAAAGCCACAATACCGAAGATACATAAAACGACAAACACAATAATTCCGGCGCCTGTCCTCTTTTTATTTCTTCTTCCCATTATGCTACCTCTCGTATACACTTCATCAAGACATTTATTCCGGATTCATCTTTTTTCCAGTCTTTCATTTGATTTTTTCTTTACTTTTTTCTTTGATTTTTTCTTTCTCTTTCGTTTTGTCTTTTGATTTGCTTTCTCACTGTCTTTTTCTTTTTTTATTTTCCGGCGGGCTTTCGCATCTGCTTTTCGTTTTTGCATATGCCTGCTTACTGATATCTTAACCGATTTTACTTTGTTTTTCAATCGCCCATATATCCTGGTAATCAATCTCTTCGTTCTATTCACGAGGAATTTAATTCCCTTGCATATATATTTTATTGCAACCCGAAACGGCCGTAATAACAAAAGAATTATACGGCTTATAAGTATCACAACCCAGTCACTGAATATGTAATGATAGATAAGCATTCCGATTCCCATGCCCATAATAGAAAAGCCGCGGATAATTCCGCTGTTTTTCACATAAATCATTGCAAATATAAATACACTGGCTGCAACCCAGAAAAGTATATCCTGAACAGCCACAAAAAAGGTATTATGCCGAATGATTCTCCTAAGAATTCTAAGCACGTCATATGCTATAAGAATGAAGGCTCCCCATAGGACAGAGACCATAAAAAACTGCATCTGGGTGATTATCTCCTGATTCATACAGTCCCCCTATTTAAAAAGCCTGCCAAGCAAAGATTCTCCGGACTTTCCATAACCTGTAGCATCGGAATAGGTTAAGCTGTCAATTCTGCCGTCGATATCCACCTCTCCCTTTTCAAGGGTAAGACGCTTTACATGCAGTTCGCTTCCCCGAATCATCAGAACACCCTGCTCTGTCTGCAGTAAGACCTCTCCTGCATCAAAGGATAGCACATCATTCACACCGGTAATAGCCGCTGTTTTTCTTGCAACAATATTTATTTTATGTCCCTTTAAAACCTGTTGTCTTTCATCCATAGAAAAGCCTCCTCATATTTTTCTCTTCGTTATGCACCACGTGACGGATTTTTAACCTTCACTCCAGTACCTCAAGACAGCTTGCCTAAAAAATTAGTCAAGAGTTATCTTTATAAGTATATGAGAAAGCCTTTCACTTCATGACGGGTTAAAGATACTTAATCAATTCTTTTGCCTCATCTTTTTTTACGGTTTCCTGAACGTCAAGAACCTCCACCTTTACGGCCTTGCTGCCAAATCCAATCTCAATAACATCACCTATCTTTACATCCACTGAGGCCTTCGCCGTTTTTCCGTTAACCATCACACGGCCTGCATCACATGCCTCATTTGCTATCGTTCTTCTCTTTATCAGCCTTGATACCTTTAAAAATTTATCCAATCTCATATTATTTTCCCTTCTGCCTCCGTTTTGTGCCAGCTAGATAAAAGGCTGCTTTAAACACCCTACACCCCCTAAGAGATACGGAATTTAAAACAGCCTCTTTCGCTAATTAGAATTAAAAACCAACTATGCGTTAATAACGTCCTTTAAAGCTTTGCCTGCTTTGAACTTAGGTGCCTTAGATGCAGCAATGTTCATAGGCTCATTCGTCAAAGGATTTCTTCCGGTTCTAGCGGGTCTGTCAACAACTTCAAATGTTCCAAAACCAACTAACTGTACCTTACCACCTTTTGTTAACTCCTCTGTTACTGCGTCAATGAATGCCTTTAAAGCCTTCTCTGAATCTTTTTTTGAAAATTCGGTTTTTTCTGCAATCGCTGCAACTAATTCTGCTTTGTTCATGGATTCGCTCCTCCTCTAAAGTGTTTATTATATTTTTAAAATAATCGGATGATTATTTTTCACCTCCACAAAGCTTCCTGCTCTGCGGGGTTCATAGCGCATAGATCATAGCCATTTCCTTCATGTGAGGAAAGGACATCTATAAGTTTATTTATAAACTTATTAGTAGCATTTGTCAAGGAATTTTCTGCATTTATCTGTAAAACCAGCGATAATTTTATCATGTGAAAGAGTATAACGCCATATTCATCAAAAATCTGTGGGTTTTCTCCTCTCTCTACGGCTTTATTAAGCCTCTCAAAACCTCCTGCAATATCGTCTATAACCTCCTTGCTGTCAGCCAGCTTCAATCCCATTTTAACGGCCTTCTTCTGGACTTTCTCCGCCCGGATAACCCCGGGAAATGCCTTTGGCACTTTGAGCAGCTCTTGCTGGGGACTTGTATCCGTTTTTTCCTTGTTTTTTATATCTTCCCAATTCTTTAAGACTTCCTCGGAGGATGTTACCTCCTGATTGCCGAATACATGGGGATGGCGGCGTATCATCTTCCTGCTTTCCGCTGTTATCACATCTTCTACATTAAAACGATTCTCTTCCTCAGCAATTACACTATGCATTGCCACCTGGAGCAGAATATCTCCCAGCTCCTCGCACAGATTCTCACTATCCTTATTATTAATCGCTTCTATAGCCTCATAGCATTCCTCAATCAGGCACTGCTTCAAGCTCTCATGGGTCTGCTCCCTGTCCCAGGGACAGCCGTCCTTACCTCTTAATATCCTTATGATATCCATAAACTCATCAAAGCGATAGACTTTATCCATTTTGCTCTCCATTCTGCAAAGGTATAAATTACTCGGGTTTATAGAGATTATACCATAATTCTGTCCGTTTTCCAGGACATATTCAAGTTACGAAGTAACTTGCCATATGAACGCTTTAGCGTTCATTATACCATGTTATAATAACG
>JAEZXP010000148.1 GCA_023419655.1 Bacillota bacterium
TCTCTCCTTCTACGCTATCTACTCTGTAACCATCAAGTAGTAGAATACTTTATCATTTTTTGATTTATGATTATTCCAGTCTCCCTCTATCGCTTCTTTTATTCTTTTAGCGTCCTCAAAATCGGAACCGCGCTTTCTGCAATGAGCTGCAAGAAGTTCATCCGAAATATCCAAATAAACAACAGCCGGAATGTACGGCCAAAGTACAGCATCCATGTTATTTGGACCTTTTCATTCCAATCCGATAATCCAAGTCCTTTTTGAGATAAATAATACATCTTCACTGCCAATCATAATTACTTTTCCTTTACATTATAAAATGATAGCTATTTATTCAAAGGTCTGGCTTTCTTCCTTTAGATACTTAAGCAATGACGAATATTTCACTGCCGGAATTGCAAATAGGCCGCAAAAGATTAACAGTGCAGCTCTAAAAACCCATGTCACCGGCACAGAAGCTGAGACAACACCTGGAATGAATGTCATAGCCCCCAATACAGCCATCATAAGAACAGCCCAGGAGCAGGCTCGTCTGACCGTCTTATAAATACTTAGTTTATCGTGTACATCCGTATGCAATTCAAATGGCTTTCCATCTCTCTTTTTCTCTAAAATCAAGAGTTCCTTGTTAAATCCTCCGGGTGAGGTTGCAATCTGTCCCATACCCTTTGCATATGGACGCCACCGTACTTTTAAATAAGAAAAATTGAGGTTAATGTTTTTTGTAAAAGTACAAAACCCCATGCTTTCAAGATATTTTCGATAATCCTTTGCCTTGGAATAAGCCTTATCTCCGACAAATTCTATCGCATATTCATACTCATCTGGGCTGCACTCCTCAAAGGTATAGGTTATTCTTCCACATTTCTTTAGCCGATACCCTCTCTTTGCCATGTTGTTCAGCCATTTCTCCTGTCCATCCAGAAAATCAAAAAAGTAGCGAAATACTATTTTACTCATTTGCCTCTACCCCCTTAATTATTGTCGATGCCAGTTTCCAAACTGCCTCTATACGTTGCAATTCTTCTTCAACTCTCTTCTTCCCAATATCGGTTATAAGGTATTCTTTTCTCTTACTATCTGCTTCATCACCAGAAGGGGTAATCCACTTTTTCTTGACAAGGGTGTTAATGGCTCCGTACAAAGTTCCTGCCCCTAAAACCACTCGTCTATTGGTTTCTTTTTCAATAAACTGCATAATCCCATAGCCATGATTAGGCATATACGTAGCCAGCAGGACAAGGAAAGTTGTTTCAGTTAATGCTCCGCCCTTTATATTATCTCTGATGCAAATCACTCTCCTTTATATTACGTTTACTGTAATACAAACATATCACTAAACGTAATAGTTGTCAATGACTTATTGGCAAGAAATACCCCCGAAGGAGCATTTCTAATCTCATGAATTTTTAAAGATAGCCTATACCTCAATTCCGAGCAGAGATTTTGCCAGCAATCCTATAACAAAGGAAATGGCCGCAACACTCAGACTGATGAGCGCCATTTCTCCAAAGCGCCGCAAAAACGGAAAATCCTGGGCGATGGATATATAAAGATTGAACAGCAAAATAATCAGCACGACGGTTGCCAGCATAATCCCAAGTGCCGCCAGCGACAGACTGTTTGGCAGCAGCAGGAAGGGCAGTACCATGAGGGCGACGGTGACCAGATAGGCCATACCTGTATAAAGGCTTGACTTAAAGGCGTTTGCATTGCCATTTGCCCGCTCGGCCAGATAGTTGGACGCTGCCATGGAGAGAGTCGCTGAAACTCCGGTGATAATAGCAGACAGAGCAACAAGACGGGTATTAGCCAGTGCAAAAGTAAGCCCGGCAATCGTCCCGGTCAGCTCCACCAGTGCATCGTTAAGTCCCAGTACCATAGCGCCGATATAATGCAGCCGCTCCTCGTCCACCATGGCCAACAGACGGCCTTCGTGCTCTTCTTCCTCATCAATAATGGCACGCGCTTCGGGAATTTCTTCCTCAATCCGGCGCAAATCTTCTACACCAAAGTTCTCTCTTTTTTCAAGGTATTTGATGGTAAAGGTATCGCCCAACACACGGCTGAGTATCTTGTAAAACGCAATCTCCAGTCTGCGGGGCTTGACATCCTTACCCGTATAGTCTTTCCATACATCATGATGATTTAACTCCGCTTCCGCAAGTTCAAGAAGAGCCGCTTTATTGTTCTCGTCCTTTTGCCGTCCGGCGATATACGCATACAGAAGATTACCGGTAATCTCATCCCGCTGCATTTTTAAAATTCGTTTATATAAAACAGGGCTCAATGATTGTTCCATACTAAAACCTCCTCTTAAAGCAATACCTCAATCTCCGCTTTTCCTGATGCATTGCCAGAGACACTTCACTGCCCTGCCGGTTTCTTACCATAAAATCATAAAAATTCATTATAATCCTCCTCCTTTTAGCCAAGCATCTGCATGAAATCACTTAGACCAACATAACACACAATTGTTGAAATTATCACAATAGAGCTTTTTTTAAATCTAAAATATACTGTGCTTGCTGCTTTTTTAAGTATACTTTAACAAATGGCTTCATGAACAATTTTTTGGCAATAACATCTTCCGTAAAATCAATTTCTGTCTGTTCATCGTTCTGAATGAATATACCGGTCCAATGGCCTTTCATATTGTCATTTTCCATATCAAATTCCCAGCGCTTATATGGTTCTTTAACGGTAATTGTAAACGTTGTTGCGTATCCCTCTTTTGTATATTCAACAAATTGCTTATCATTGAGAATTTCAATTTTACTTAAATCACTGCGCCACGTATATTTTTCAAGGGAGGTAACGATTTGCCAAATCCTTTGAACATCGCTTTGAAACGTAGCTTTTATGTTGGAAACTGCCATGTATAATCCTCCTTCACATAAATCAGATTTCATGCTGCACCGATAATCCTATTCAATCTCAATATTTTTTTCGCTCAATGCATTCGTAATGAATGGCAAAGCGATATGAAGTGCTTTGAGATTATTACTAAGCATCGTATGCTGCCAGGTACCCTGCGCCAACTTTGTCCGTGCTTTCTCAGATTTGCTAATCAGAGAAATGATTGGCGCAAGCGCATTTTTTAAATCTTCCTCGCTATGACAATCCGCAGTGCCACTCTCTGTTAATCTTTTTGATATTAATGATGAAGCGATATGAAGTGCGTTAAGCCTATTCTTTTGTAGCGTATACTGAGAAGTTCCTTGCGCAAATTTTTCTTTTGCTTTCTCAGTCCTTTTGGCCATTGAATCCAGGGCCAAAAGCGCTTCTTTCATATCTTTTTCTATAAAATCATCCATAAATTATCCTCCCAATAAAGTAAAGAATCCACTATTCCGACATCCGATAAAAATCTGCTTATCTGTGTGATTTTCTACTTTTTACTATATTATAATTATACCTTACTTTGCAGCATAAAAAAACATAATATTCTTTTGACGGAAAATTATGTTTTCTGAATCTATTTATTTTTTGATGACAATTAC
>JAEZXP010000176.1 GCA_023419655.1 Bacillota bacterium
ACACATAAATAAACTCCTTTCACTGCGGATTGGGAAACCAATCTAATTGTAAAGGAGTGCTGGAATTTAAGGAAGACTAAATTCCACATTTACTTTCGATAACTGGAATTTAGTTTTTCATTCAACCGTTAAATGTTTTATAATAAAAAAAGTATTGACATCTCTTCTTTTGCTAGTATAATGGAAATTGCATTTTGTTTACCAATGCTAAACTTTAAGTTTATTTTTATTAAGAAATTTTGAGAGGAAGTATTCTTATGAATATCGGTCAAAAGATAAAAGAACTGCGTATACAGAAAAGTCTTACTCAGGAAGAGCTGGCAGACCGGGCAGAATTGTCCAAGGGCTTTATATCCCAGCTTGAGCGGGACTTGACTTCTCCCTCGATTGCGACCCTGATGGATATCCTTCAATGCCTCGGGACGAACCTCGAGGAATTTTTCAGCGGAACTACTTCCGAACAGGTTGTATTTAAAAAAACCGATTATTTTGAGAAATATGATACCGAGCTAAAGAACTTAATAAAGTGGATTATACCCAATGCACAGAAGAACATTATGGAACCGATTCTTCTGACTCTGGACCCCGGCGGTTCCACTTATCCGGATAATCCCCATGAAGGAGAAGAATTCGGATATGTGATTAGCGGCAGCATCGTTCTGCATATAGGAAACAGAGCGTATAAGGTCAAAAAAGGGGAATCCTTTTACTTTACAGCAAACAAACAGCACCATATTACTGCCTCTGAAAAAAGCGGCGCTACCCTGCTCTGGGTATCCACACCACCGAGCTTTTAATCATACAAGAAGGAGAAATATCAATGACGGATAATAAATTAATCAATCTTGTGAACATAACGAAATCCTACGGCGATAATATCGTGCTGGATGAATTAAACTTATATATTCGCGAAAATGAATTCCTGACACTGCTCGGACCTTCCGGCTGTGGAAAAACAACGACCTTAAGAATCATCGGCGGTTTTGAGAATCCTGACAAGGGTCAGGTTATATTCGAGGGAAGAGATATTTCAAAGACGGCTCCGAATGAAAGGAAGCTCAATACGGTATTTCAGAAATACGCTCTTTTTAACCATATGACGATTGCCGAAAATATTGCCTTCGGACTTAAAATAAAGAAAAAAAGCAAGACCTATATTCATGATAAGATAAAATATGCCTTAAAGCTTGTAAACCTGGACGGATTTGAAAATCGTATGCCGGATTCTTTAAGCGGCGGCCAGCAGCAAAGAATTGCAATTGCCAGAGCGATTGTAAATGAACCTAAGGTACTGCTCCTTGATGAGCCTCTTGGTGCTCTTGATTTGAAGCTTCGCCAGGATATGCAGTATGAGCTTATAAGGCTTAAAAATGAGCTGGGTATTACATTCGTCTATGTAACCCATGACCAGGAAGAAGCCCTTACGATGTCCGACACGATTGTCGTTATGAACCAGGGATACATACAGCAGATTGGTTCACCGGAGGACATCTATAATGAGCCTCAGAATGCATTTGTAGCGGACTTTATAGGGGAGAGCAATATCCTTCCGTCCATTATGGTTGAAGATAAGCTTGTAAATATTCTGGGAACTAATTTTGTCTGCGTCGATACCGGCTTTGGTCATAATAAGCCTGTGGACGTGGTAATCCGTCCGGAGGATATTGATTTGGTAAAGCCTGAAAACGGAATTATAAAAGGTACGGTTACTTCTCTCCTTTTTAAAGGCGTTCATTATGAAATGGAGGTTAATGCCTGCGGTCATGAATGGCTGGTGCACTCCACGGATTTATCCCCTGTGGGCAGTGAGGTGGGTATCTGGGTAGACCCTTTTGATATCCAGATAATGAATAAGCCTGAATCAGAGGATGAAGAGGCTGCCCTGCTGGAAGTTTAGATAGGAATGATTCTTTATAGCCAGATATCTGAGGTTATTGAAATCGACGACTTTGGCTATATATACTTTATGATATAGGAGGTTCCCATGAACATCAGGAATGCACTGAATACAAAAAATCTAAAATCTCCTTTACAAAAAAACGGAGTGGCCTCACCGGGAATTCGTAATGCAAAATGGCTGTCATTTCCATATATTCTGTGGATGGCCGGCTTTATCATCATACCGCTTTTTGTAATCATCTATTATGGACTTACCGATAGTGACAAACACATGACACTGGGGAATATATCTTCCATACTGAACCCTATAAACCTTAGGGCACTGCGGCTTGCTTTTGAATTATCCCTGATAAGTACCGTGATTTGTCTGCTGCTTGCCTATCCTTTGGCTATGATATTAAATAAATCAAAGATGAAAAGCAACAGTTTCATCGTGATGATTATAATCCTTCCCATGTGGATGAATTTTTTGCTTCGGACGATTGCATGGCAGAATCTCCTTGAAAGAACCGGAATTATCAATACGGTATTAAAATTTTTCAATCTGCCAATGTTAAATATCATCAATACCCCCAGTGCCATTATCCTTGGTATGGTATATAATTTCTTGCCCTTTATGGTACTGCCCATCTATAATGTCCTGATAAAGATTGATAAGGACGTAATAAATGCCGCCAGGGATCTTGGCGCCAACGGCGGACAGACCTTCATGAAAATCATTCTGCCCCTTAGCCTGCCCGGTGTTATCAGCGGTATTACCATGGTATTCGTTCCATCGCTTACAACCTTTGTTATCTCTACTATCCTGGGAGGAAGCAAGATTGTTCTGATTGGTAATATTATCGAGCAGCAGTTTCGTATCGGAAATTGGCATACCGGCTCGGGGCTTTCTCTGGTACTGATGATTTTCATACTGCTTAGTATGGCTATCTTGTCCAAATACGATAAGGAAAGTGAGGGAAGCAGCCTATGGTAAAGAAATTCATCGAACGGTTTTATGTTGGCCTTATCCTGATTTTCTTGTATGCGCCAATAATAATATTGATTATTCTGTCCTTTAACAGTTCAAAATCAAGGGCAAAATGGGGCGGCTTTACCCTTCACTGGTACAAGGAGCTTTTTCAGAACCAGAGCATCATGAATGCCCTGTATACCACCCTGATTATTGCATTTTTGTCGGCACTAATCGCCACCATCATCGGTACTGCCGCTGCTATTGCAATCAATAACATGAAGAAAACACCCCGGACAATTATGGTTGCTATCACAAATGTGCCTATGCTGAATGCGGATATTGTAACCGGAATATCTTTAATGCTTTTATTTGTTGCCATGCGCTTTACCCTTGGATTTACCAGTGTATTAATCTCACATATTACCTTTAATATACCCTACGTTATATTAAGTGTTATGCCAAAGCTAAAGCAGCTGAACCCTCATACCTTTGAGGCAGCTTTGGATTTGGGGGCCTCTCCGGTATATGCCTTCTTCCGGGTTATACTGCCGGATATCTTCCCGGGGGTCTTAACCGGATTCTTCTTAGCCTTTACCATGTCCCTGGACGATTTCGTTATTACACACTTTACGAAGGGACCCGAGATTAATACCCTCTCAACCAAAATATATACCGAGGTGCGAAAAGGCATAAAGCCTGAGATATACGCATTATCAACATTAATGTTCATAACGGTACTACTGCTCCTGATTATTATCAACCGCAGGAATGCCGAACGAAAAGAACCTGTAAGAAAGATATGATATCCGTGAATAGCGGATTAATCGAATCAATACTAAGAACGATGAAACGAGGAGGAGTTGTATGAAAAAGTTTGTAGGAATATCTGTACTGTTAATAATAATGGCCTTAATGGCAGCATGTTCAAAGAATGACGGTGAAAAGGTCTATGTATATAACTGGGGCGAATATATTGACGAGGATGTCATTGACCTTTTCGAAGAAAAGACGGGAATCAAAGTAGTCTACGATGAATTCGAGCAGAACGAAGAAATGTATCCAAAGATTCAGGCCGGTGCGGTAAGCTATGATGTGGTATGCCCTTCTGATTACATGATACAGAAGATGATTGAGAATGACCTTTTGCAGCCGCTTGACTTAAATAATATACCGAACTACAAGTACATTAACAAGACATACCTTGAAAGCGCAGAGGAATTCGACCCGGGCAACAAATATTCCGTTCCATATTGCTGGGGAACCATAGGAATCCTATATAATAAAACCAAGGTGGATGAGCCTGTCGATAGCTGGGGGATTCTTTTCGATGAGAAATACTCCGGTGAGATTCTTATGATTGACAGTGTCCGGGATGCCTTTGCGATTGCACTATCCTATCTGGGATATGATTTGAACTCTACCAACGAGGCTGAACTGGACGAAGCCAAGGCGCTTTTACAGGAGCAATACCCTCTGGTACAGGCCTATGTAGTAGACCAGGTTCGTGATAAGATGATTGGCGGTGAGGCTTCACTTGCAGTTATCTATTCAGGAGAGGCTATCTATACCGGCAGAGAAAATTCCGACCTGGAATATGTTGTACCCAAGGAAGGCTCCAATGTATGGATTGACGGCTGGGTTATTCCAAAGAACAGCAAGAACAAAGCAAACGCCGAAGCTTTCATTAACTTTATGTGTGACCCCGAGATAGCGTTAAAGAATTTTGAGTATATCACCTACTCCACCCCGAATACCGGAGCATGGGAGCTTATCGAGGATGAAGAAATCAAGAACAGTCCTGTTGCCTTCCCTTCGGATGAGATATTGAACCGCTGCACAGCATTCCGGTATCTTGGTGAAGAAATGGAAAGCATCTATATACAGAAATGGAACGAGGTTAAAGGAGAATAACACGCCTGTCATCTCGTGAGGCTATCGCAAAATAATACCAGGTACACCGGTGTGAGGTTCATACTGGTGTGCCTGTTTTTTGCAATGGTTCACTTTCTTTTATTGTTTAACGATAATTTTTTATTGACTTACACTGTGTTCTATGCTATAGATGGATAAGAAAGCTTCTATATTGAATATCATAATTGACTTGGAGGATATGGAACAATGAAAAAATCTGCTTTGATACGATTTACGAAAGGATTGTTGGATTTTATGTTCTTTAGCGGCATCTTAATTTGCCTTGGTGTTCCCTTCCTGTTTAAGCTGGCAGGAAAATATTATAGCATCTTTGACAGGTACTACCTGCCTTTCTGTATCATCTTTATACTGGCAGGGGTATTTGCATTGGCAATTCTTGGGGAGCTAATCCGGATGTTTCGTACGGTTATCAAAGAGGACCCCTTTGTTAAAGGCAATATCATTTCTTTAAAGAAAATGGGGTACTATTCTTTTGTGATTGCCGTCTCTATGGCAGCAAAGCTCCTTTTTGTGGTTACGCCTGCTACTTTGGTATTGGTTCTGGTATTTATCATCGCAGGTTTGTTCTCTCTGGTGCTGTCACAGGTGTTTGACCAGGCTGTTACTTATAAACTTGAAAATGACCTTACAATATAGAGGAGGGCCTGACATGATTGTGGTAAATCTGGATGTAGTGATGGCACAGCGAAAAATAGGGCTTTCGGAATTAGCTGAGAAGGTAGATATCACGCTGGCAAATCTCTCTATTTTGAAAAATAATAAAGCCAGGGCCATTCGCTTCAGCACGCTGGAGGCAATCTGCAAGGCTCTGGATTGTCAGCCCGGAGATATCTTGGAATATGTTGACGAAGAACACGATTAAGTCCTGATACCCTTATAAGGAATTACATCAACCTTTTATATGAAGGCTTCACACAACCGATAGTCAATAATTATTTATCGAATAACAATAAATAATTATTGACTATCGGTTGTGTTTATGATAAATTTTATATAAGATGCGTTATGCATTCAATTGGCATTCAATTGTGCTGCATTCAATTGTTCTATAAAATATAAATATTATAATAGGAGGGATATCTATGGACACATTCTATAAGCACGAACTTTCCGATATAGAAAATCCTGATTTGGAAGAACCACATGATACAGAAAACATACCCGAAGCAAATACCTCACCCTTGCTGAACAAGCTGCGGCAAAATTATGGCTTCTTTGGCGGCCTGAGTCTGGTTTTTGGAATGATGGCAACGCTTTTGTTTTACAAAGCAGGAATCGGTTTAAATTCTTTTTTATTTACAATTACCATGGTTATCATCCTGATGATTGTCTCAAAAAAACTAAAAGTATCCGTAACAAAGGGAACCTCTTTTTGCTTTCTTGGAGCAATCCTTCTTGGATTATCAAATGTACTGACCGCCAGCGATGTGCTGCAATTTCTCAATAGTATCGGCATTCTGCTTCTGCTGGAGGTTTCGCTTATACGGTTGTTTTATGCCAGAGAGACCGTAAATCTTGCAGAAGATTTGTATCATATCGTAAAGCTTCCATTTAAAGCGCTATTCTCCTTTGGGATGTTCTTTGCGGATGGCAGCCGGTATGTTAAAGACAAGAAGCTTATTCGAAATGAAAAGCTACGGTATATTTTGGCCGGCGGCCTTATCGCCATCCCTTTACTGGTGGTAGCAGCCGCTTTATTATCCAGTGCGGATTTATTATTCGGAAAAATAACCAAAGCCATGTTCGAATGGATTCTATATCCTGACTTTTATACAATTATTCTATTGATTATCGCGGGAACACTGTTTTGCTATGGTCTGCTATGCGGGGCAGCCAGAGAAAACACTGCCGCGATGCAAACAAAAGCAAAGGCTAATTCAACCGTCGGAATAACCATCGCTACGCTTTTATTGTTATTATATCTTCTGTTTTGTGGGATACAGATACTTTATCTGTTTGCCGGCGGCCTGTTTGGTCTGCCTGAACAGCTAACCTATTCTGAATACGCCCGGCATGGTTTCTTTGAACTGCTGACGGTTACCTGCTTTAACATTGCTTTGATTCTTATCTGCGTCAATGTATTTGAAGAAAGCAGATGGCTAAAGACCCTGCTTACTGCCATTACCGCCTGTACCTACATTATGATAGCCTCTGCGGCGTATCGGATGCTTCTGTATATCGGAGCGTATCATCTGACCTTCCTAAGGTTGTTCGTGCTTTTGTTTTTATTGATTGATGCCTTACTGCTGGCCGGAATTATAATCTCCTTATATAATAAGGCGTTCCCGCTGTTTGGATATTCGGTTGCCGTAATCTCCCTGTGCTATATCATCTTTTCCTTTAGTAAGCCGGATTATTATATTGCAGACTATCTCGTAACGCATGCGAAAGAGATAAAAGAGGAGGATATTATCTTTCTTACCACCGAGCTTTCCTATGATGCGGCTTCTGTAACCGTTCCCCTGCTGGAAAAACAATATGATGAGGATATGATGCCTTATTATATCGACAGCTATTACAAGAACGTACGCACCCGAATCAATTCACTTGATATCCGGGAATATAATTATTCTTATTCAAAAGCCATGAAGCTGATAAAGCAACAATGATACCTTAATCGTAACAATTTCTTCCATAAGGCACAAGTCCGCTAAAATATGATTATAAAAAACATTCTGCTTGCCTTCTCTGATACAGCCTTGTACAATAATGGTATCTATCCTTCAGAATATTGTAAAAGAGGTTGAAATGAAAGAGATGTCTGCCGAATTAAGAAATAAAATTAATAGTATCCCTGCCCTGCCGGGTATCTACAAGATGATGGATTCCCATGGCAATATTATCTATGTCGGTAAAAGCAAGTGCCTTAAAAACAGAGTTAAATCCTATTTTACCGGTACACACAAATGGGAAAAAGTTGAGCGAATGGTTGCTCTTATCCGGGATATTGATTTTATCGTGACTGATACACATCTTGAGGCCAGACTGCTGGAATGTGAGCTTATTAAAAATATTAAGCCCATCTTTAATTCGCAGATGAAGAATGACCGCCGTTACGGGTATCTTCAGGTAAAGGATTATAATCCTTTCAATCCCCTGGCGGTTGTAGGTGAACGGGCAGATAACGCATACGGCCCTTTCAGAAGCAGAAATTTACTCAATGAATTAATCGGTTTTCTGAAAAACCTGTATCCTATCGCATTCGACGATAACCATTATACATTCGAATATCATATATTTCCTGTTATCATGGATAGGGATACCTATTCTGCCAATCAAAAAACATTGATTGACTTATTTTCTGACGATGAAAAAATGGCACAATTGATATCCCAATTAGAAGATAAA
>JAEZXP010000177.1 GCA_023419655.1 Bacillota bacterium
AATCCATCCGGTAAAAGTAATACCGATGGCAGCCCGCCAGGTAATATCCAAAAAGCACACATATTCGTTGACTAATTCTTCTCCTGATTTGCCTATGGGCTTCCCCTGCCGGTATTCCTCATGAAGACTCTTGCACAGTGTTCCTACATAATAAAATGCAACATGTGCCACCGGTGAAATGCAAAAGCCAATTCCCAGTATGGTAACCGCTGCAGTAGCCCATGGTGACGGGTTTGCCAACTTATAAAGAGCAAAAACGGAGGCCAGCATGAAGGGGATGGAGAAATTGGCAATCAAAGCTCCGAAACGCAATCGCGGGGTGGAACCTGAAAGCATCAAAACCGCCATTTTCTTATTTTTGATACTTGTATTTTTCAGAAAGTTCTGATATTTTGCTTCCTCGATATCAAAACCAACCAGAAAAACATCTCCAATCAGCCAGCATATTGCGCTGATAAGGCCCGCAATCAAAGATAACAGTATCCAGTCCATTATTCATCTCCTCCTTCAGAATGCAACCCCTGAAGAAATTCCGCCACGGCCATAACATCCTCATCCGTTCCTTCTCCCTCGATGTTTCGGATTACAGGTATATGGTAGCCGCTTTCAATTTTGGGTCCGGCTGCACAGTAGAATCTCCCGAAGCGTTTATTTCCATTAATAACAGTACCTCTGACAAAAGCACCGTACTGTTTCAAAAATACCTTTGTACGTTTAGAAATCAAGCCAAGTCCTTCATTTCTGGTAATCAAAATACAAGGCTCTGAAAGCGGCTCCAAAACTGACTGAGCAGGATGCGGCAGCTTTTCCGCAAATTTTTTACCTAAACCCGTTCTACTATCATAAACAATTCTCATAATATATCTCCCAAAAGTGTATTCTTTAATCGATACTGTATTAGAAAAGCAATCAGCAAATGGCAATCAAGCACATCCAGCCTTTTTTATTGCGATATATCTTCACCTTCTTATAACCTTCGCGCAAAAGACAATCCTTTAAGTCCTCGCCTCTATGCACGGTCATTCCTTCTATGCGGTCTGTCCATGTTGTATCACTCGAATCATCCGATTCACAGCAAATCATGAGCTCACCGCCCGGTTTTAATGCACGCCTTATCTCTCTGAAAGCGGTCCCCAGAGCCGGCCAAATGTAGATGGTTTCAAAAGCTGTTACATAATCAAGGGTTCCATCGGGATAAGGCAGGGAGGTAACATCCCCCTGATGTATCGCGCACCGTTTTCCGAGATAGGCAGCGTTGGTCTTTTTGCTATAGGCAACGCTTTCCGCTGAATAATCCAAGCCGTCCACGATACTTTTAGGAACTTCCTTAAGCATTGTCGCAATGTTGGCTCCACCTCCGCAGCCCACATCCAATATATGTGCACCCGGTCGCAGCGTCATATGCGAAAACCCCCATGCTGCTAATTTCGCATGTCCGGTATTCATGCCTTTTAACATCATTCTGCCGAGGATGCCCTTCGGCTTTCTTGTATTTTGTATGAATTTATTAAACATAAACTTCTCCTTACTATAAGTTAGTATTGCCTAACTATTGTACCACGAATCCATATCTGTGTAAACTGTATAAAAAAGTGCGAAATACGAAACAGCCTGATAAAACTGTTCCGTACTTCGCACCTATTTAACCGCTGCCTCGCAAAGCATCACAGAAGGTAATGATTTCACGTATTGGGCTATCTGTCCCGCGTGACGGCGGTATTTGGGAAATAACCTCTTTCAGATTATAGTCATTTTATTCCGTAAAAGAATGTTTTAATCTCTTTCGACGCCGGATAATCTATAAGCCCAGGTCTCAATTATTCGGGTATAACAGCTTTAAAACACGCTGGAAGGCCGTAGGGATGGCATAGTTGTCCAATTGTGTCTCCTCCACCCAATGCAGGATATCGCTGTTGAGTATGGATTCCTCTGGTTCGAATATAAAAACGTCCATTCTCCAGACCTGATGAGAAAAGACATGGGAAGCTGAGCCAAGTTTCCTTGTACTTTTCAGTCGCAGCCCGTATTTTTCCTCCAGTAGCTGTGCCGGGGAGCAGGATTCCTTTTTCTCAGCAATGGGCAGTCCCCATAACTGCCCCAGCAAACTATCGTTTCTCCGGTATTCCAGAAGTATTTTACCATTCTCCCGAAGGACAGCCACCCAACAAGGAACCTCCCGGGGAGCCTCCTTCTTTTTCTTTACCGGCAGCTCGTCTTGCAGTCCATTCTTGTAGGCAGTACAGAAGGATTGCAGGGGGCATTGGCCGCAGAGTGGCGCCAAAGGAATGCATACCAGGGCGCCTAGTTCCATCAGTGCCTGAGTGAAATCTCTTGCATGATTTTGTGGGATGATTGGGTGGACAATTTTGGCAACTCTTTTTTTCGTCTGGTTCTTGGAAATGTCGTCTTCAATTCCCTCCAACCGGCAAATAACCCGGAGCACATTGCCGTCTACGGCAGGATAAGGCTGGTTGAAGGCAATACTGGCAATGGCCCCAGCAGTATAATCTCCGATGCCGGGTAACTGACGGATGGCTTCATAGTCCCTGGGGAATACCCCGTCGTGTTGCTCCATCACCTTCTGTGCGGCTTTTTGAAGATTTAGCGCACGGGAATAGTAGCCCAGTCCTTTCCACACAGCCAGCACATCCTGTGCGGAAGCCCGTGCCAACTCCTGGAGAGTCCCAAACCGTTCCAGAAAGCGGTGATAATACTGAATGACCGTATCCACCCGTGTCTGTTGCAGCATAATCTCCGAGAGCCATATTTTATAGGGCTCGGTCGTGTGTCGCCAGGGCAAATCCCTCTGGTTCTTCCGATACCATTCTAACAGAGGCTCTGCCGCTGTCTTTATTCCTTCTGCTGTCTGTAGATTTTCCATCATTCTTCTCCATTTTCCGGTTTCTATTAATTTAATTATAGTGCATGTACCGGGTAAATTTCAACCCCGGTATCATGTCTGTTAACATCTGGCATCCTTTATCATACCGCCCCTTTGTTTTGAAAAGGTTTCCGTATAAAAAAGACGGTTGATATTCGGACATTCCAAAAGAATGTTCAAATCATCAACCATCGTTCATCATGCTCATTCAGCGTTGTTCTCAATAACGTAGTGGAGATAATTCCCGTTAATGCTTTGGCTGTCTTCATAGGTGTGATATCTTTTGTCTGTGAAATGAAATCCCGCTTTAACCAGTGCCTTGCCTGAACCAATATTGTTTTCATGATGATGAGAATAAATTTTCTTAAAGTTTACCTTTTCAAAACAATAAGAAATTACAGACTGCGTAATCTCTGTTGCTAATCCTTTTCCCCAAACCTGTTGAGCTAAAATACAGTTGATTACTCCCGTGCAGTTCTCTTCGTCAATATGATTGATGTAGAACGTGCCTATAGCCTTTTGTGTTTCTTTGTCAATTATAATCCAATGAAAGCACAGAGGGTCATCATATTGAGCTGCCCATGTCTTTATTATCTGTTCTGTTTCGAATCTATTCTTATGAGGTTCCCATGAATAAAATTTTGATACGCAAGGGTCGGAAGCCCAATTGTTAAACATATCTTCCGAATCAGAAATTTTCATTCGTCTTAGCCGTAGTCTTTTTGTTTCTATTTCTTGCGTTCCTATTTTATTAAGCATTTTTCAGCCTCCAGTTATACACATAATCCGCAGGCCACAATGGTTAAATCACAGGCCCTTGGACATAGAATCAGCACACTCCTGATACTGGCATCCACAATTCCATGTAGCTGCCTTCCGGTGTACTATCATAGTACATTTCAGGAGAATAAACATCCATCGTCAATCTGTGTTTTTCAAGCCAAAGCCCACTATATTTTACAGCTTTATTGAGCGCTACGGTTACAAGCTGTTCAAAATTTTCCGCTTCAAATCCGCAGACAATATATTCTCTGGCCGGAAGCTCCCATTTGGAAAAGCGGATATCTTCTGTTTCCTGCGTTACCTCCGCACCAGCAAAATAAGTGAAATAACCCTCCGGTACATTGCCAAGATACGCAACTCCCAGCTCGCGTCCTCCTTTTATCCGGAGAATATGCTGTTTTTCCTGATGGAATTTTTCCCATACTTCACCCGGCATATCTATACCTGTAGCTTCGCCAAGCGGCATTTGTCCCTCAATAGGAACGATTCCTGTCACTCCCATAAAATGAATTGGCTGCAAGATTGTTTTACGGTTAAACTCCAGAACAAGCCCATCGCGGATAAGCGGAACACCTTCGTCAATTATTGTGTAGTTTAGCAATAAATCAGGCTTATCAAATTGATTGAGCATTACCGGTTGTTTACGATACTCTTCCGGCGTCATTTTATAGGCCTCTTTAAATGCACGTGTAAATGTTTCGTGGCTTCCAAAGCCGCAATCCAGTGCAATATCTAAAATGCGGTGTTGTTTGTCAGCAAGCGACTTACAGGCACAAGCTAATCGGCGCAGTTTGATATATTCTCGGACTGGTTTTTTAACAAGACGTGAGAATAACCGTTGATAATAAAAAAGAGACAAGGATGATTCTTTCGCAAGCTGTTCAATATCGATTTCCTCACTGATATTTGTTTCAATGAAATCCAATGTTTTTTGTATAGCTTCCCATGCGTGCATGATATGCACCTCCTTCAATAGATAGCATATCACTTCTACGATTTGACCGCTTGACCTGCTCTGCTCTTTTTTATTGTTATAAATAGCTCCTCTGTCAGGATTATTTGTTTTTTAAAAGGAACTGCTGTTTTTTGAAGGCTTCTTATTTAATTTCAGCACAATAGAGCGTGACTCCGCAACCGTTTGAAATAATCCGGTGACGATTGCCGCTTTTTCCTTTATAGAGAGGTTACCGGATGATGTCTTAATTGAAATTTGCTCCATTGCATCTTTGAGTTCTTGTAACTCCAAAAGATTTACCGCAATACAGAAAAAGGTTTTACGCCGCCCATCGTTATAGTTTGCAAGTAAACTTCGCAATATACCAGCCTTTTCTTCCAATTCCAAATTATATTGTTCGATACCTGTCCTTTGCGCTTTTTCCATGTCTTTAAGCTGATTACGATGGGTAATAAAAGAATCAAATGTTTCTATGTCATTATACTTTTCACAAGGATATTCCTCGCATTGGAAGCAATATTCCAAACCGCCATGTGTTAAACTGCATCGTGCAATGGAACAGCCTTGATTGCCTGCACCACCGCCGCAGCCGGGACAATAATCATCCAGTTTCATGGTACACAGGGCACAGTTCAGCCCGCACAAAGAAAACATTAAATTATTTCTTTCAAAATTCTTCACGATTGCAGTTCCTTTCGTAAACGAATATACAAGCCTTTAAATAAAAACGGCTAGATAAATTTCTGTTTATCTGTGTGATGTAATAAACACTACTTATTCATTTTCTTACACGGACAAAAATAATTTATGGTTCCTTCTTCAGCATCAAAGGCTAAATCTTTGGAATATGCTTCAGCACTCCAACCAAAAGAATAGTCAGGCTCATATCCGTTTTCACCAATTCCACTGACCGTTAAATCATGCGAATGGCAAAAAACATCTCCATTGGCAAAATCCCCATTGATATATCCATTTCCCACCATGCATCCAGATAAATCCCTATAATCAAATCCCTCTGGAACCGGAGTACCTGCTGGCATCAGCATTCCCGCTATGTATGTGAATGTTCCTGTTTCCTGGCAATATTCACCCATCCAGCCAACATAATAGTCTACTACTGGTGTTTTATTTTCTAACACACCAAATGTATCTTCCTCAAAGCACTTCTTCCACAACGCAGGAACCGGGTTCTCCCCACCACCGTTTACAACCATTTTTCCAATCATCCTAACAGCAGGAAGTTCAAAAAATTCTATTTTCCCCAATACAGCCACTTTACTTGCACCTCTTTCTAAATTAAAATTTTGGACTTGAAAGGTTAATTTGGGATATACATTAAATACCATACTTTTGTTACGTGCCTTCGATGGGGAAAAACCATGGAACTCCCGAAATGCACGTGCAAAAGAAGCATGTGAATCATAGCCATATTTTAATGCAATATCAATTACTTTTAATTTATTCTTCTGCAACTCATACGCACATAACGTCAATCGGCGGCGCCTTATATATTCCGATAAAGTTATTTCCGTAATGTATGCAAAAAAACGTTGAAATTGATTCTTGGGACAGCAAGCAATTTCTGCCGCTTTAGCATAGTCAATCTCGTAGGTAATATTGCTTTCAATATAGTCAACGACGGCGTTTATTCTTTCAAAAGTATTCAATTTCACCCACCTCTTGATGAAATATTATCACATATAAACAAGCAATTCTATACATTTGATGCGCATCTAATGCACACGTATCAAAACATTAGTAGATAATCTGCATATGTCAATGACGCGGCTCTTTTCTTTTCGAATACCTGCTTCTACTGAGTTTCTAATGCTTTCTATTCTTATTGAGTTTATGGAAATAATAGCCACTTGAACCAATTGTATTATTTAGCTTATTAAAATATTCACTAACCGCATTAAAATCTTCTGCATTACAATCCGCATTATTATAGTCAAAACCCGTACGCTTTTCAATCAACTTAAATCCACTTTTTTGCGCTGTTCTGAAAGAAGCGGGGTTGTCATCACGCATACCGGCGGCGATATAGTCCAGCGATAATGCTTCAAGAAAATAATCAGAAACTGCCGCAGCTGCCTCCGACGCATAACCCTTTCCGGTATAACGACTTATAAAATACCATCCCATATGCCATTCCTCTACATATTCTTGCCGGTTAATCGTAATCACGCCGATAACTTCATTCGTATTTTTTAGACATACCGCATACAAATTACCCCATTTCTCGTGGCAAATAATTCCCTTTTCACTTAAGCCCTTAAAAAATGAAATAGCAAATTTTATAGAATCAATCATTGATTCGTTTCCAGCAGATTCAAAGAATGTCGGATGATACTTCATGACCTGCTTATCATTCTTTATTTCCAATAATACCTCCGCGTCCTGTTCCATCAGCTCACGAATCATTAGTCTTTCTGTTTCAATATGCATTTCCCTATCTGCTCCCCCTATATAAAGTCTTTATGCGATTATTATACTGGATATATATAAATGACGCCCAGTATATCCTGGTCTATCTGAACGAATATAAATACTCCATAACTTCATCTTAGCATAAGACAACCCGCTGTCAATCGATTTTATCAACTGATAGCGGGTTCTTTATAAATTTCATCATGCTTTTCTAATTTAACCCATCAAGTCGGTTAGCATCCTAAAGGTCCTGTCCCTTGGCTTCTTGCGGGATTCTTTTTAGCCATTTGTCAACCCTGTTTCGTCCCAAAACATGATTAATTACAATGGCAAAAATGACACCGACGGCCGTATCAAGCATTCTGTCAAAAGCATAGTCAATATAGTCTGACGGGGTATTAAACAGGATAATGCAAAGCACCACTCCACCGGGCTGAACCGCACCCGGCCAATGAAACATAACCGACAGACAGACCAAAAGGATAATCCCAAAAACAATCAAGACTACTTTTAAGTAGTCACCCCCCTGCGGGAATATCCAGCGCTCTACTGCCATGATTCCTATTCCAAGGAGACCGCCGATTATCGTGCCAATCAACCTGTTTCCTCCGCTCTGTTTGGAATCCTCCATACCGTTGCCCATTCCGAATATCACACCCACACAGGCAAATGTGGGATTTCTCCTCAAAATAAGGTAAATAAAAGCCAACACTGCCGTTGCCAGGGCCGTCTTCAAACTTCTTTGCCCAAGGCCCGGTATCACTGCATGAATAGGTTTATGGCTGTTCATCCATCAATTTCTCCTTCTCATTCTCAAAATTAAAAAACTTGTAGGGTTAATCCACTACATTAAAAAACATAGCTTCCACAGCGGGGAAACTATACCTTCATTTGGAGTAATAATACAATCATCTTCAAATAAATTACTCAACATATAATCTGCATAAAAAAGTACTCTACTCTTAGGTACATAAATGTGTTAATAAAAATGCAAGATCTGTATGTTCAATGATTATCGGAGATGTAAAATCATTTGTCTTTATTTTATCTAAATTTCCATAAAAATGATTAGGATTATTTTCATCCGGCACATCAAAATCGAAAAATTTACTGATTTTATTTGATAAAGTAGATTTTTCCGAACAAATTGTACCTGTTACAATTATAGCTGTATTCATCCTCTCCACCTCAATTATTGGTCTGGCGCAAACCGATCCATGAAAGACAACATTTTTATCAATTCTTTTGCAAGATTATCATCAATGTGTGTCCAGCAATAGTTATAACCGGGAAAATAAGTACACAACTGATATTCGTTATCTTCAAATTTAACTCGAATATAAGCCATCGGACGTGAACCCGTTTTATCTGTTTGAACACAGTATTTGCATCCATCACATTTTTTTGTATGCTTCACAACAAAGCCCTGAAGTTCTTTATCCATCGAATCAAAAACCATCAGATAAGGTTTCAAGCCGTTTGGTATACATAATCCAAAAATCGGAGGATTTTTTACATAAGAATCAAAACGCGCCGATATACCTGTATGCTTGATTTTATACTCAAAGCCGCCGTTTGGCGGGTTACCGCTCCATTTTGGATTAGCAACTGTAAGCGATAACTTACAATCACTCGCCGTAACATCATAAATGTCAAATCGTTTATATCCCTTTGCAAGCATCCATTCCTCAAGCTTTTTGAAAGCAGCTTCTCCAAGTAAACGTGCGTAAATATCAGAGGTATATGGATAATCACTATGAAATAAACAATATGAAAAAGAGGTCAAATTTGCCTCTTTCCTCTTTGACATCCAAACCCACGCCGTTGGCAAATCAGTATAATCTTCTATTCCAAGTGTTGATAAGATTATCTGTTGTCGTTTATTCAATTTAATATCGTTACTCTGACCGAGAAGAAACATATTTTGCAATAGAGATTCGACTGCTTTGGTAAACTTCTTCATGTCTGCCAGTAAATTGGGTTTACCATATGATGATTTATTAAAGCGATTTGGATAAACATCATCCTCATGTAATGTGGCAGCAAAAAGCAGGGGTTCATCAAATGCCAGTTTGTAAAGACTTTTCATTAGATTATAAAACTGCTCTTGTTCCAGTATACTAACAGGAGCGTTTTCGTCAGAAACAAATGGCGGAAACATATCAATATAATTTTGGGCCATTCTCTGCTCTAAACTTGTATAGGTCATTGGAGATTCCCTCTTATATGTAAAATTTTTTTCGTTTTTATTATACTATACTTTACACAAAAATCAATCTTTATAATAACAGAGGTAATCAAGGGTTGAATGAAAAACTAAATTCCAGTTATCGAAAGTAAATGTGGAATTTAGTCTTCCTTAAATTCCAGCACTCCTTTACAATTAGATTGGTTTCCCAATCCGCAGTGAAAGGAGTTTATTTATGTGT
>JAEZXP010000180.1 GCA_023419655.1 Bacillota bacterium
ACACATAAATAAACTCCTTTCACTGCGGATTGGGAAACCAATCTAATTGTAAAGGAGTGCTGGAATTTAAGGAAGACTAAATTCCACATTTACTTTCGATAACTGGAATTTAGTTTTTCATTCAACCATAGTTTTATAACAGAGGATTTTATAGTTGAAAATAATATTCTTTCAATGTATACTTGTAATGTTATAAATTACAGTTAAGGCAATAATATACTAAAATCAGCAATGGGACTGAATTATATTTGGAAAGTAGGAACGATGTATAGATTAATCCAACAGGACGGACCCGCAAAAAGTGGAGAGTTTAAAACCGTACATGGCACAATACAAACGCCGGTATTCATGAATGTGGGAACGGTGGCGGCAATCAAGGGGGCTGTATCCACCGAAGATTTATGCAGGATAGGAACGCAGGTACAGCTTTCAAATACGTATCATCTGCATGTCAGGCCCGGTGATGAGATTGTTAAGAAAATGGGTGGACTTCATAAGTTTATGGTATGGGATAAGCCTATTCTGACTGATTCAGGGGGCTTTCAGGTATTTTCTCTTGCAAAGCTCAGAAAGATTCAGGAAGAAGGGGTTTATTTTAATTCCCATATTGATGGAAGAAAGATATTTATGGGACCCGAGGAGAGTATGAGGATACAGTCAAATCTTGCATCCACGATTGCAATGGCTTTTGACGAATGCCCTCCCCATCCGGCAGAGCGGGCATACATGTTGAATTCTGTCGAAAGAACGACCAGGTGGCTTATCCGGTGTAAAAAGGAGATGGACAGGCTGAACAGCCTTGAGGACACCATCAACAACAGCCAGATGCTGTTCGGAATCAATCAGGGGGGCACCTATGAGGATATCCGTATAGACCATGCGAAGACCATATCGGAGCTGGACCTGGATGGTTATGCCATCGGCGGACTTGCAGTTGGTGAAAGCCATGAGGAGATGTATCGAATCATTGAAGAGACGGTGCCTCATCTTCCGGTTAATAAGCCTGTATATCTGATGGGAGTAGGAACACCGGCAAATATTCTGGAGGCTGTCGACCGGGGAGTGGATTTCTTTGATTGTGTATATCCGGCCCGTAACGGCAGACATGGACATGCTTATACGAACTTTGGAAAAATCAATTTATTAAATGCAAAATATGAGCTGGATGGCAGGCCGATTGAAGAGGGATGCGGCTGCCCTACATGTAAGACCTATAGCAGGGCGTATATAAGACATTTGCTAAAGGCAAAGGAAATGCTGGGAATGCGCCTGCTGGTACTTCATAATTTGTATTTTTATAATCATATGATGGAGGAAATAAGAGAGGCTATCCGTAATAAGCAGTATAAGCAATACAAAAAGCAAAAGCTTGAGGGCTTTTTGCGGGAGGAATAAAGACAGGAATTGCTCTTAGCCCAGGTGTACCAGATATGGATAGCCGGGGATGATAGATAGAAATTAAGATTAAATTTAACTTAAACCTAGGAGGTAATTATGATGTATAATTTTATGTTTTTAGCAGAAGAGCCTGCCGGCGGCGGTGGCGGCAACATGATATTGTTAATCGCACAGATTGGTATACTGGGACTTTTATTGTACTTTATGCTGATTCGTCCCCAGAAAAAGCAGCAGAAGCAGATGCAGGCCATGCTTTCAACCCTGGAAAAGGGAGACAGTATATTGACCAGCAGCGGATTCTACGGCGTAGTCATTGATGTTATGGATGAGGTGGTTATTGTTGAATTTGGTAACAACAAGAATTGTAGAATTCCGATGAAGAAAAATGCGATTGCAGAAATCGAAAAGACAAATAAAGAAAGCTAAAACGAAAGTGTTCTCAATTACACTGGGGCGTGTTGCAAAATATATTAGGTACACAGGAGTACCTGTGTACATAATATTTTTTGCAACACGCCTTTTATATAATCTGGGATAGCCTGTAATCGGGAATCCTTATACATAATCAAGCCGGACCCAGTATGACGGGCTGGAGCTGGCGTCCTTCCAAAGCGTTTTCAATAGAAGGCAGCAGTAAAGTGAAATCGGCAACCATGGAATGGGGCTTGCCTTTATAGTTATCCTGGCCGAAGGGTACAAAATATATATTCTTTGAATTTATCAGCAACCCGATATTTTTCAGATTGTTACTTAAAGCATCATTTGTTGAGATAGTCAGTATCACAGGCTTATTATTACGAAGCAGACCCTTGGCAGCCATAAGAACCGGGGAATCGGTAATTGCATTTGCCATTTTGGACAATGTATTACCGGTGCAGGGAGCAATCGCAATCGTATCCAGAATATTATTCGGACCGAGCTTTTCTGCCTCAGCTATCGTTAATATTGGTTCATTGCCGGTCATATCTTTTGCCTGTTTTAAAAAGTCGGCGGCTTTCCCAAAGCGGGTATCGGTTTTTTGGGATTGCTCAGAGAAGATTGTATATACATTGGCATTTTCCTTCACAAGCCGTTCTATCTCAGGAAATACCTTATCAAAGGTACAATATGAGCCTGTGAAGGCGATGCCGATATTTTTGCCTTTTACATTCATTTAACCACTTCTTTCTTTTATTATAGCTTCAATTTCATCTACCAATATGTCTGCAGAAGCCTTTGGAGCGACCTTGCCGGGAAGTCCAAGGCATAACTTGGCATTTATTCCATGGTTCAGGGCATAGTCAAAATCTACTCCTCCGGGAGCAGAGGCGATATCGATAATTACAGCATCAGGAGAAACCGCTTTAAGGCATTCCTGATTCAGAATAAGCGAGGGGATTGTATTAAATACATAATGAAAATCAGGCAGTATAGACTTTATCGTGCTGATATCGGCAGTAGAAAGCCCTGCCGCCCGTGCATAAGCCAGTGCGTCCGTATTACGGGCGGCAACGGTAACTTTAGCGTCCAGGCCTTTGAGCTTGGCGGCTAAAATCTTGCCGCACCGGCCATATCCAAGGACAAGGCAGCAGCTTTGATGAAGATTGATATTGCTGTTTTTTATCGCTTCCATTATGGTGCCTTCTGCGGTAGCGATTGCATTCATGATGGCGATTTTGTCGCTTTTCATTAAGTCAAAGCAAAATACACCTTTCGAATTACAAATTTCGAGGATACTGGAAGGAATCGCTCCCCCTATAAGCATATGTTCGCCGGTTAAAAGACGGGCAGGGAAATCCCTCATGAGCGGATAATCCCTCATCAGAGGGATGGGACCAATCAGCACCGGACATATATTTATTAATTCCTCTAATCCACTGGCCGCAGCGTGGTTTTTGTGTTCGATAGGATTATAGAGGCGATAAGAACATACAAAATAACCTTTATCAAGCAGAGACAACGCCATATAAACCTGCCGTTCATCGCCGCCGAAAATTCCGATTTTTCTATTATAGGACATCGTAACCTCCATCTGCCGCTTCAGCGGCATATAAATACTGAGCGAAAAGCACACGATGTGCTTTTTGCCGGTTGAAAAGGTTTTTCTTTTCAACCTATCCTCTCCTTATGTGACATTATATGATGGGAAGAAAAAAATGTGCTTTACAAAGAAATAACCATGGCGATTCATGAAGGATTGCTTTTTATTTGTGAGAAATAAAGTAGAAAATAATAGAAAGGGGAAGCTGGCACTTGACAATAAATATTATTTATGATATTTTTAATAAAAGATATAAGTGATACGAAAAGCCTAGATATTATGATAGGTATTTAGGTGTTATATAGGAAAAAATTTAGAGGGATATACATGAGACATGTACGGTCGTCGGTATTGACGACTTTTTTAATACCAGATGGGTTTGGCAATATGGACAGGTAGAATTAATGAAAAAATATTATAAAGATTATAAACTGGTCTATAAAACACTGCCTGATGGTAAAGTGAAGCAAACGGCAGAATATATTGGCAAATACTATATATGCCGGATGAGCGAAGCAGAAATTAGAAGGTATAAGTTTTACTATTTGGCTTTAGTGCTTTGCAGTGGCATAACTGCAATAGGAGTTGGTTTTCTGAACAACCCCGGAAGCAGAGTGGCTTATGTGGCTTTCCCGTATGTATCCTTATTTCTTCCAATAGCTTTTTGTCTGATGGGAGCCGTGGGATTTGTATTTTCAGGCAATAAATTAGAACAAGCCGCATATGATAAAACAAAGACCAGAATTCATCATTCGACGGTTTGGCAGATTGTTCTTAGTGCACTGTCAGGCTTAGGGAATATAATGTTAACACTTGTAAAAAATGAGAAAGATATGTTCTGGAAAAATTGGGTTTTTACAGGATGTATGCTTTTTATATTCGTATTAAACATTATATTTTTAAAATTACAAAAGAGGGTAATCTATCAGGTGGAAGATCCGAATTATAATGAACTATTATAATGAATGTCTTGCTCCTATTTATATTATAGGAATTAAAAGCATATTCCTATAATCAAAATTAGCGGCGCAAACCCGCGCCTTTTATCGAAAGCTATATTACAGGACTATAAGAGCCTGTGATTATATTTAAAGAGATATATTTAATATTTAAATATATAAAATTAAAAGAGGAGGATAATAAACAATGAAAAAGATTAGTAAAGCTTTATCTCTTTTGCTTGTGATGGTGATGGTCTTAATGGCATTATCAGCATGCGGCAAAAAGGATAAAGACGAAAAAGACCCAACCGATAATAATCAGGTTGAAGATAACAACAAAGATCCGGAAGACGGTGGCGACACCAACACTCCCCCGGCTACAGAGACCCCTCTGGTCGTTGGTTATCTGGCATTCAGTGAGAAGTTCAGCACGTTCTTTGCAGACACTGCATATGACAGAGATGTAGCTGACTTTACAGGTGTTCAGTTATTAACCACAGACAGAACCGGCGGTATTGTATACAATGCGATAGAGGGAGAGACGATTCCTTACAATGGTGTTGACTATACTTACAAAGGAATAGCGAACATAGCCGTTAACTATGACGAGACGGCAGACATTACTACCTATGATATTAAGATTAGAGATGATGTTAAATTCAGCGACGGACATGTATTAGATGCGGATGATATTATCTTTTCCTACTATGTAGTATCAGACCCTTCCTATGATGGTTCTGCTACATTATATTCCCAGCCGATTATTGGTATGCAGAACTATCGTGCCAACAGTTCAGCTGCTGAGAGTATTACAAAAGAAGAAGTTGCAGCATTCCTTGAAAATCCCAGCGAGGGCTTAAAGCAGGCGATTATCGATACGATTATCAGACCTACATTAGAGTCCGAGTTTGAGTGGGTTGGCGGTCTGTATGGAGACGAGCGTTATGAGTCTTATACAACAGCACATCCTGTACAGAAGGATTTATTTGCAATGTTCTATAATTTAGATGAGAATTACGATTCCTATGCTGTTGAAGACGAGAAGCAGGTAGTGGAAGATATTATTGCTCAGTATGGTCATGACTATAAAGCATTAGGTGATGGCTATGCAGGAGATTCCTCCTACTACGCAAATGATGCCATGGATCTTGCAAGAGATATCATCACGGAAGAGAAAAAGGCAGCCGGTGAAGGCGAAGATGTATACAATATAGAAGGAATTAAGAAGATTAGCAATACAGAAGTACAGGTAGTTACCAGAGGATATGATGCGACTGCTATCTATCAGATTGGCGGAGCAACGGTAGCACCGATGCACTACTATGGTGACGAAGCTCAGTATGACTACGAGAACAACAAATTCGGTTTCCCCAGAGGAGACCTTTCCATCGTAAAATCAAAGACAACACAGCCTATGGGCGCTGGTCCTTATAAGTTCGTGAAATATGAGAATAAGGTTGTATTCTTTGAAGCAAATGAAAATTACTACAAAGGCGCTCCTAAGATTAAATATGTTCAGTTCAAAGAGACAACAGAGGCTGACAAGGTTACAGGTATTGAACAGGGTACGCTGGATATTACAGACCCTACAGGAAGCAAGACCGTATTTGAGCAGATTTCCACGATTAACAATAACGGTGAGTTATCCGGTGACAAGATTATAACAAACGCTGTTGATAACCTTGGCTATGGTTATATCGGTATGAACGCTGATACGGTTAATGTTGGTGGAGAGCCCGCTTCTGAGGCTTCCAAGAATCTGAGAAAAGCTCTTGCCGCAGTACTTTCCGTATACCGTGATGTGGCTTTTGACACTTACTACGGTGATGCAGCAAGCGTTATTAACTATCCGATTTCCAATACTTCATGGGCTGCTCCTCAGAAGTCTGATTCAGATTATAAGATTGCATACTCAGAGGACGTAAACGGCAATCCAATCTTTACAGCAGACATGAGCTCAGAAGACAAATATGCAGCAGTATTGCAGGCAGCCTTGGGTTATTTTGAAGCAGCCGGCTATACAGTAGCGGATGGTAAGGTAACTGCAGCACCCGCAGGTGCCAAGATGGAATATGAAGTGCTGATTCCTGGCGACGGCGACGGAAACCATCCTTCATTTGCACTTTTAACGGATGCATCAGCAGCGTTAAAGTCAATCGGATTTAGCCTGAATGTAAATGACCTTACAGATACGAATGTTCTTTGGGATAGACTGGATGCAGGTACACAGGAACTCTGGTGTGCTGCATGGCAGGCAACCATTGACCCGGATATGTATCAGGTATATCACAGCTCCAATATTGTTGGTTTAGGCGGAACAGACAGTAACCACTATCATATTGCTGATGCTGACCTTGACACATTAATGATGCAGGCAAGAAAGAGCGACGACCAGTCCTTTAGAAAATCTGCCTATAAGCAGTGCTTAGATATTATTATGGACTGGGCAGTTGAGATTCCTGCTTATCAGAGACAGAACTGTATTGTATTCAGCGCAGAGCGTGTAAACGTTGATACCGTTGTACCTGATATCACAACCTTCTATGGATGGATGTTAGGAGTCGAAACCCTTGAATTAAAATAATTTGTTTTAGCTATTTTGCAGTACTTGATAAGAGTGCCATGTTATGCATGGCATTCTTATCCTTTGTTAATGGTTCTGCTAATTTATACCAGAAAATGTACTGTATTCCAGTATATAATGCAGTGCAGAATACTAGAGCTATGGTTGACATAAAGTTATGACTGCCATAGGACTATGACGGCATAAGTCATAAATGTCGTAATCTTATGTCTATCATAAAGCTATGATTGGATATACAATTAGAAAATCAGGAGATGCAGACAATGCGTAAATTTATAATAAGAAGATTGGCAATAAGCGTCGTAATACTATTTTTTGTCGCATTAATTATCTATACAATTATGCGCTGTATGCCGACCTCTTTTGTTGAGAATATGGCGAGGGAGAAGGCTTCTCTTCCCGGAGGAAAATCTTATAGAGAATGGTTGGCACAATTAAATGAATCTTATGGATTGGATAAGGGAATTCCCGCTGGATTTATTCATTGGATGGGACAAGCAATAAAAGGTAACTTTGGAGATTCATGGGCATTTAATATACCGGTTACGGAGAAATTCCACGAAGTAATATTTGATTCCTTTGCTTTAGGTGCTGTTTCCTTTGTGCTGCAGATTGCTATGGCTATTCCGTTAGGAATTTTAGCGGCCAGAAAACAATACAGCAGAACAGATTATGCAGTCAGTGTATTCGCATTGATAGGTATATCGCTGCCGTCATTCTTTTTTGCGACAGTCTTAAAATGGGTGTTTTCAGTTAAGCTTGGGTGGTTTGATTTGTTTGGCATGATTGGGCGTATGCATGAGCAATTGAGTCCGTTTGGCAAATTTTTGGACAGGGCACACCATTTTGTATTACCCGTAATTACATTGACGATAGTAAGTGTAGGTTCATTGATGCGTTATACCAG
>JAEZXP010000009.1 GCA_023419655.1 Bacillota bacterium
TCACAGGCTTCTTTATCGCTCTTGATACCTTGTATACGATTTCGCCCACCAACTGCGGATTGTTCATTAAGGCAGAGCCCTCGTTGCAATTTACCACCTTGGGAACGGGGCAGCCCATATTGATATCAAGAATATCAAAGTTCAAATGCTCTATACTTGCGGCCGTTTCTGCCAGTATATCCGGGTCTGAGCCAAATAACTGTATCGCCGCAGGCCGTTCCGCATCCTTTATCATCAGAAGGTCCCGGGTGTTCTTATTGTTATATTTTATACCCTTTGCGCTGACCATCTCCGTACATACCAGGTCCACACCTTTTTCTTTGCATAATAAACGAAATGGCAGGTCAGTTACCCCCGCCATCGGACCCAGAATCAGATTCCCTTCTATCTCTACATTTCCTATATAAAAGCCCATACTAATCTCCAATCCGGTTATTTCAGATTCTTATTCTTATCGGCAATGAATTTCAAGCCCTTTAAAAGCAAATCCGGGTCATATATATCAATGACATCCGTATTATTTGCGATGATTCTTCCAAGACCTCCTGTTGCCACCACCATACATTTATCCAGCCCTGCTTCCTTAAGCATTCTCTTGATAATATACTCTGTCTGGCCAATACAGCCGAATACAATTCCCGCCTGCATACTGGTGACGGTATCCTTCGCCAGAATCGTGTCAGGAAGAGCAATCTCAACCTCGGGAAGCTTCGCCGTACCTGCCCACATGGCATTGGCAGCCATCTTCATACCCGGGCCGGTTACCCCAGCGATAAGAGAGCCATCCTCCGTAATCAGGTCATATTTATTGGCAGTTCCGAAATCCGCCACAAGGACGGGTCCTCCATAGATTGCATAGGCACCGGCCGCATCTGCCACTCTGTCCGCACCCATTTCCTTGGGATTCGGTATCGCTACCTTAATTCCGGTCTTCGTACCCACACCAATATTTATCGCCGTCAAATCCAGATATTTCTTAATTCCCGATGTGAGGGAGTACATTACTCTTGGTACAACGGATGAAATTGCTACCGTATCAATGTCTTCCTTATCTATACCCTTTAAGTTCAGAAGGTCTGCAACAAAAAGTCCATACTCATCCGAAGTTCTGTTTATCTGAGTAGTCAGACGGAATTTTGCCTTTATTTCATCGTTATCGAATACCCCCATCGTAATGTTTGTATTACCGACATCTATTACAAATATCATCTTCCAACCGTCTCCTCTTTTTCTGTATATGTTTTTTGTGTATCCCCTGTGTGCTGCCGGCTATATCAAATCCGATACATCCTCATTCAGGAAAAACACCTTATAATATAGTTCGAGAGCCTCTAAAAGCTCCCTCTTTGTCCTTCGGAGTTCTTTTACCTTCAGGGCACTTCCTATTTCATCAAAATAATAATCTCCTTCGTCTGCTTCCACTGTCAAAAGCAAGGTTCCATCCTCATCAAATTCCAGAGATAAGATACCTCCAACATCCTCCGTGAAAAGCACGCACATTATCTTAAGCTCCTGCTTAATCTGCTCAGGAAGAGCCTGAAAATCGTCATTGATATAAAATTTCTTCTCATAAGCACTGCTTGCACAGATAACAACCCTGTCCTGATACATTCGCAAACTCCTTATCCTTTCATTACCAATGTGATTTGTAAGTCTAAATCCGATATAAATGTCCGCTTTGAACTTTACAAATCACATTGCACATCTTTTATTCATTTCCTAAGGTGGCTACCATAATAGCCTTTATGGTATGCATGCGGTTTTCTGCCTGGTCAAATATAACGGTACTGTATTTTTCAAATACCTCATAGGTTATTTCGTTTCCTTTAACCGCCGGAAGACAATGCAGGACAATCGTATTGGATTTGCCTGTCATGGAAAGCAGATTATCATTTACCTGATAAGGCCTTAATAATTTAATCCGCTCTACCGCCAAATCCTCTTCGCCCATGGAGCACCATACATCCGTATAGATGGCATCTGCCCCCTCTACACCCTTGCTATTATCGGTAATCTCGATGATACTGCCCGAGCATGCCGCATATTCCTTGCATGTATCGATAAGCTCTTTCTCCGGCCACAGGGCTTTGGGAGACAATATTGTAATATGAATGCCTATCTTCGACGAACCGATTAAAAGGCTGTTCGCCATATTGTTGCGCCCATCACCTGCATACACCAGCTTTAACCCTTCAAGCTTACCAAACTGCTCTTTTAATGTCAAGAAGTCAGCCAGAATTTGTGTCGGATGATAGCTGTCCGTCAAGCCGTTCCATACCGGAACACCACTGTATTTTGCCAGCTTCTCCACACTTTCATGAGAAAATCCGCGAAACTGAATTCCGTCAAACATTCTTCCTAAGACTCTCGCCGTATCCTCTATGCTCTCCTTATGTCCCAGCTGAATATCATCTCTTCCCAGATATTCGGGATGTCCGCCCTCATCCACACATCCTATGGTAAATGAACACCTGGTTCTTGTTGACGGTTTTTCAAATATCAAAGCGATGTTCTTTCCCTTCAGGCTGTCTCCAAGGATTCCTTTTTTCTTCTTCTCCTTCAGCTCCTTCGCCAGGCTGAGCAAATACTCGATTTCATCCGGAGAATAATCTTTTAATGTCAAAAAGCTGCGTCCTTTTAAATTCATACTTACCTCCTATATATTCAATGACTTATATTTATAACATCCACGTGTTTATTTATACACTATTCCAATTTTATTATAATGTCAAGAAAAATCTGCCCGGGAAACCGTTTTTATTTGGTTTGCCCGGGCAGATTCTATTTATTTTCTTATTCATGGTCTATATATTTTTGCATCAGGTTTTGGTCCAGTATTTCCTTCGAGGTTTTCTTTAGCAGAAGTGCTTTTTCATAATCCTCTTTATAAGGGGTAATATCCACCTCTTCGTTGGTTTCAATCCGCCATGCCCTGCTGTACTCGAATACCCCCTCACGGGATATCTGGAACATAATCTCGTTATTCGCGAAGGAACCTTCAAAAAGATAGGTTGTAAACGCTACAAAGCCCTCCTCCGCATTGACAATATCCTGTCCCAGTATCAAGGTATCCTCCAACGACAATCCCATAATATTGGCTATCGTAGGCAAGAAGTCAATCTGGCCTCCGGTTGTGCTGATTGTTTCCTTTATACCGCTGTCCGGCACATGGATAATCAAAGGTATATTCAACATCTCGTCATAATCATAATTTCTGCCGATAAAATTGCTTACACTTTCATTTACATCATCCATGCCGCAGTTTAATCCGTGATGGTCTCCATAAAGGGCAATCACCGTATTCTCATACAGGCCTGCTGCCTTTAATCCTTCTATGAACTCTCCGATGGCTTCATCGGTATAACGAACCGTTTTAAGGTAATCTCCGAATTTAGTATCCACATCCTCTTCCAAAAGCTCTAAGGACGCATATTGCTCATCCAGAATAAAAGGATGGTGGTTGGTTAAGGTGATTACAAATGAAAAGAAAGGGTCCTGCTGCTCCTCCAGTATCGAAACCAACTGCCTGAACATCGACTTATCTGATACTCCCATTCCTATCATCTCATCCTGATTCATATCCTCCATACTGATATAATCTTCAAAGCCCTGATAAGGATATGCATTTTCCCTGTTCCAAAACTCTCCTTCATATCCGTGAACAGCAAAGGCTTTGTATCCCTGCTCTCTCATAAGCCACGGCAGTCCATGGAAGGTATTGTTCTCATACAGACGATAGCTTTCTCCGTCTATTAAAGGATATAAACTGTTAAGGGATGAGAACTCGGCATCTGCCGTGTTACCCTTACCAACATTAAAAAAGTATCTGTCAAAATACAGGGTATTATCTTCAATTAATTTATTTAGATTAGGCGTAATCTCCTGCCCATTATACATGGCATTGATAACAAAATTCTGAAAAGCTTCCATCTGAATAACCACCAGATTCTTTCCTCTGCCCGCCTGATAATACTTAGGCATCACCGGCGTCTGTGCATTATCTCCCACTACCTCCAGAATCTCTTCTTCATCCATCTCGCTCTTCGAAAGGTTATCCGCTATTGTCTCATAGATGTCTCCCACATGGCTTGTAAAGAACTCCAGGCTGTTGACCCTGGCAATTGCAGCAGAGCTGAACGGATTCGTAATCATTGTTAGTATAACTACCGTGACCAAATAAAATGCCAGCCTCAATTCGGTACGAATAGCAGGCTTTATATTGCTGAACTTTTCTGAATATCTCTTAAAATAAAAATATACAAAAGGAATATCTACAAATAGCAAAAAGCTGGCAGGAATAAGTGTTGCTAAAAAGCTGGCCGGTACCGCTGCCACTGCCTTTGCCTGCCAAAGCTGCCTTACGGATACGGTCTGATTATAATAATTATAATACATCGTATCAGCAAACATAAGAAGGCTTAACAGGCTGTATACAATAAGAAATATACCCCTCTTTCTCTTTAAGCCGCATCTTCCAAAAAATATGAATATTATTCCCCACACTGCCATGCTTATAAGAATCAAAATAAGCTGCATGCGGTTTACTTTGATTAAAGCATAATAAATCATCATCTTTAAGGCAAATAAAGCTGCTATACAATATGGTGTCAATATAAATTCCTTCATACGCTTCAAATCTATCACCCTCAATCCTAAATCCAATAACTGTCATTCATTTACATATCAGTTCATGGCAATAATATACCATGTCTGCTCCTAAATCAAGTACTAAAATCTTAACAATTTCTTAAGTCCGCTTATACATAATAAAAGGATGCTTCAGAATATGGAATCTACCCTTCAAGCACCCTTTATTCAATCATTTAAGTCTGCTTTTTATTCGTCCTTTATTATCTCTGTCATCGATTTAGCCAATCCGGCTATCCCTTGAATTTCTGATGGGATAATAATCTTCGTCGCTTTACCGTCTGCGGCTTTTTCAAAGGCCTCCATGCTTCTTAACTGGAGAACTGCTGCCGACGGAGCTGCTGCCTTTATGAAGCCTATTCCGTCTGCCTGAGCCTTCTGTACTGCAAGGATTGCTTCCGCTTCACCTTCCGCTTCTCTAATCATCGCTTCCTTCTTAGCCTCTGCACGAAGGATTGCCGCTCTCTTTTCACCTTCTGCTTCAAGAACCGCTGATTCCTTTCTTCCTTCTGCCACAAGAATAGCTGATTTTTTCTGTCCTTCTGCGATAAGAATCGATTCTCTTCTCTCTCGTTCAGCCTTCATCTGCTTCTCCATGGAATCCTGAATAGCCGCAGGAGGTATAATGTTCTTAAGCTCAAGACGGGTTACCTTAATACCCCATGGGTCCGTAGCTTCATCCAAAATCACCCTCATCTTGGTGTTAATAAGTTCTCTGGATGTCAATGTCTCATCAAGCTCCAGGTCACCGATAATATTTCTCAGGGTGGTCGCCGTCAGATTCTCGATAGCCAGCAGCGGATTATCCACACCATAGGTGTAAAGCTTCGGGTCGGTAATCTGAAAAAATACCACCGTATCAATCTTCATGGTGACATTATCCTTCGTTATAACCGGCTGCGGCGCAAAATCCACCACCTGTTCCTTCAGTAATACCCTTCTTGCCACTTTGTCAAGTAAAGGCATCTTAAGATGTAATCCCACCTCCCAGGTAGCCTGATATCCTCCCAGACGCTCCAGAATGTATGCATTGGCCTGGGGCACGATTCTTACACAGGATGCAAGAATTAATAAGATTAGTATTGCAAAAATAATAATAATTACTTCAGTTGGCAATGTCTATCCCTCCTTTTTTATACTTACCATCAGCTTAACTCCCGATATACTTTCGACAGTTACCTTCGTTCCCTTTTCTATTACCGCCCCGTCTACCGACCTGGCTGTCCATTCCTGTCCGTCAACGACTGCCAATCCAGTGGCATTGATATTGTCAATCGTATGGGTTACCAATGCTTCCTTTCCTATTACTGCCGCATAGTTTGTCTTTGTACGAGTAGAATTAAAATATTTTTTCACGATTGGCCTCGTGAAATATAATAAGGCCAGGGATATTACAAGGAATAATATGATTTCCAAAAGCAAGTTATCGTAGAATAAAGATACAATAAATGCTACAAGGGCTCCGCCTGCAAACCAGATTGTTGTAAGTCCCAGCGTTACGATTTCAACGAGTATTAAAAACGCCAGAAGGATAAGCCATGCAATTGAATTCATCATCTCCTCTTCCCCCTTTCTTTTACTGATACTTCTATTCTATATAAAAGTCCCCGTTAATACAATAGCACTTCCTGTTTTTTAATTATATTTTAATCTGTCCTGTTTTATTCATCAGTCCGGCTTGCAGCCACCCTTCTCTGCCTTGCTGCTTCATACATCAATATAGCCGCTGCTATGGCTGCATTTAAGGATTCTACATTGCCCTCCATGGGTATCTTAATCAGGTTATCCGCCAATGCGGAGGCCTCCTTTGACAGACCATTCGCTTCATTTCCTATCAGCAGGCCGCATTTTCCCAGAAAGCTCCCCTCCGTATCATAGGAACGTCCTGACAGATGTGCCGCGTATAGTTTAAAGCCTTCCGCCTTTAGCTTAACCAGAAGTCCTGTAAAATCCTCCGCCTCATAATATGGAACCCTATAAATAGAACCCATCGTGGCTCTGACCACTTTGGGTTGCAAAATATCCGCACAGGAACGGTTCAGGATAATTCCCGTAACCCCTGCTCCCTCTGCAGTCCGTATTATTGTTCCTAAATTCCCCGGGTCCCGTATATCCTCCAAAAGCATAAGAAATCCATCTTGTTCTTTCCGTATAGAATCCAGCATATAGGACGGTGCCTTTACTACACCCATAATTCCTTGCGGTGTTATGGTATCCGTTACCTGCTTAAAAACCCCATCCGCTACAATCTCATAATCCGATTGATGAATAAAATCCGGCTTTTTGGGGGCATCGTTGCAGAAGCTCTCCGACATATAAATCTTAACCAGCAATCCGCAGGCTTTCGCCTCCTCCAGCATCTTAATGCCTTCCACTGCAAATAATCCCTGCTCTTTTCTGGCTTTCGGCTTCCTTTGCAGCAGAGCCAGATTCTTAATCTGTGCATTATTCATACTGCTGATTACTGTTTTAGGGGGCATGTCACACCTCTTCTTGCATTTTACTAAGCTTTGCCGCTTGATCTGCCGCAATCAGGCTGTCAATAATCTCATCCAAATCTCCGTTCAATACATTTTCCAGCTGATGGAGAGTCAGCTTGATTCGATGGTCGGTGACCCTTCCCTGGGGAAAATTATAGGTTCTGATTTTTTCAGAACGGTCTCCCGTACCAATCTGGCTCTTTCTTGATTCAGCTTCGGCATTCTGGTTCTTCTCCATCTCAATCTCATAAAGACGGGAACGCAGTATCTTGATTGCCTTATCCTTATTCTTTAATTGGGATTTTTCATCCTGGCAGGAGATAACGATTCCTGTGGGGACATGCGTCAGTCTTACCGCAGAGTCCGTGGTATTAACACTTTGCCCGCCGTTTCCCGAGGACCGGAATACGTCGAATTTGCAGTCACCTAAATCAATCTCGATATCTACCTCGTCCGCCTCCGGCATAATTGCCACCGTTGCGGTGGAGGTATGAATCCTTCCTCCGGATTCCGTAACAGGAACCCTCTGAACCCGGTGAACACCGCTCTCATACTTAAGCTTTGAATAGGCTCCCTTACCGTTTATCATAAAGATAACCTCTTTAAATCCGCCGATACCATTCTCATTCATATTCATCATATCAATCTTCCAACGGTTCCGCTCTGCATACATCACATACATGCGGTATAACTGGGCAGCAAAAAGAGCCGCTTCATCGCCTCCGGCCCCGCCTCTGATTTCAACAATAACGTTCTTATCATCGTTCGGGTCCTTCGGCAGCAGCAGAATCTTCAGTTCTTCTTCGATTACACTGGTCTTTTGCTTACTCTCATTTAATTCTTCTCTGGCAAGCTCACGAATCTCTTCATCGCTTTCTTCATCCAGCATCGCAATGCTGTCTTCTATAACTTTTTGATTCTCCTTGTATTCCAGATACTTTTCAACAATCTCCGAAAGGTCTGACTGCTCCTTCATAAGATTTCTAAAGCGTTTCTGGTCATTGACTACATTGGGGTCCAGCAGCTCTTTCTCAATTTCTCTGTACCTGACCAGAATATCCTCTAAACGATCAAACATCCATTATTCCTCCGTTATTTTATCAAAATGGGCTTTTTCCACACACAATTCTATCAAGTCCACTAAAATCCTTCTTAACATATATATCTATAAAACCGGCTTTACGCAGCAGACTTTTAACTGCTTCTCCCTGGTCATGGCCTATTTCAAAAAACACATAGCCTCCGGGATTTAAAAAACCGTCCAAACCATTTATTATCCTTCTGTAAAACTCCAGTCCGTCATATCCTCCGTCCAGTGCCAGCTTGGGCTCATGGTCCCTGACCTCAGCCATTAACGATAAAAGCTCCCCGGATTTTATATAAGGCGGGTTTGAAACGATGATATCATAGTTTCCCTCAACCTTCTCAAATAAATCACTGCAAACCAACGTTACATCCGCATTCAGATTTTGTGCATTCTTTCTTGCCACCTGCAGTGCTTTTTCAGATATATCAACACCTGTTGCGGATTTTAAATCTCCTGATTTTACAATGGAAATGATAATGCAGCCTGAGCCGGTACATAAATCAAGTACAGATTTGTTCTTAGAAACTTTTAAAATCTCCTCGACGAGAAGCTCGGTATCCTGTCTGGGTATCAGGACATGTTCATCCACCTCAAATTCCAGTCCCATAAATTCCTGCACCCGGGTAAGATATTGAAGCGGAATACGGGATGCCCTTTTTTCCACTAATCTTATATATTCCAATACTTTATCCTCCGGACACGGCTCCTGTCCGCGGATGAGCAGGTCCGTCCTGCTTATTCCAAACACATGGGATAACAGATACCATGCATCCGCATCAGCATCTGCTATCCCATTCTTTTTAAGAAATTCTCGTGCACGCTGCAGCAATTCTTTATAGCTGCTCATGCCAGTGTACTGTGTCAATCGATGCCCTCCATCTTAGTTATCATCACTGAAATCAAGGTACTTATCAAGGGCTTTTAATATCTCATCATCTTCTTCATAATCATCCTTAGGGCGGGCTATCGTAATTTCAGATGCGGCTGCATATTCATTTCTCGCTACTTCTTTCTTCTTAGCCGCAGAACCTTTCTTAACATCCTTGATGCCCTTGGTCTGCTTTATATTACTATCCTGCGAAACTTTATTGTCTTCCAGGACCTTCTTATCTTCTTTCGTTTTCTTATCTTCCTGAGCTTTACTATCTTCTTTCGTCTTTTTATCTTCCTGTGCCTTCTTCGTATCCGGATTCTTATTCGATTTCTTCGTTTCTTTAACCTTAGAATCCTCCGCAGCCTGCAGCTTTTCCTGTACATCAGCACTTTTCTTAACGCTCTCTCTTGCCGCTTGCTTTCCTCTGGATGATGCTCTCTTAGGCTTTTGCGCCTTATCTATCTCAAGAAAGCCTCTCCAGTCAAATACCGCATCAACCGACTGAATTGCCACTTCAATCATTTCATCATCCGGCTCTTTGGTCGTCAAAGACTGCATCCATAGTCCCGGTTTACTTAATATATTGACAACTTTATTTTCGCTTTTTCCCGCCAACCGGATAAATTCATACGATAATCCTGCAATAGCAGGCACAAGAAGAATTCTGGATAAAATCCTCCACATCAGTGTCGGTGGTCTGAGTACAATGAAGAACACCAGACTTATCAGCATAACCAGCAGCATGAAACTGGTGCCGCAGCGCTTATGGGCTTTTGACTGCCACTTTACATTTTCAACGGTAAGTTCAAAACCATTCTCAAGGCAATTAATGGTCTTATGCTCTGCACCATGATACATAAATACTCTTTTTATTTCCTTCATCTGAGAAGCCAGCAGAATATAACCAATAAAAATAACAAGCCTTAGAATGCCTTCCATTAAAGACAGTACGAAAATACTGTCTATCCGCTTGGCAAAAAGATTTGATACCAATACCGGCAATACCATGAACAAAGAGATGGAGATTGCCAGGGATGCGATTACAGCCAATGCCATCAGTAAAGCATTACCCTTCTCAGATACATCCTTCTTTTCCTTTTCAGCTGCTTCCTCTTCCTCTTCAAAAAAACTCGCCGAAAAATTCAACACCTTAATACCCACTACCATCGAATCAA